>NZ_JBFGYC010000083.1:0-10416 GCF_041587635.1 Pontibacterium sp.
CAGCCCGAAGCTGGCTTACGTGCGCGTACACACCCTAACCACCAGGCAGCCGCAAAACCGACCAGATACATCACACCGTACCAATGGACTGTTAATGGCCCGACATCCAGCAATACCGGATCAATATCATGCACCCACATAGACCTTTCCTCAGTACAGATTCTTACCGATTAAATACGCACCCACACACAGCAAAAACACGGCAAAACATCGCTTCAACACTGGCGCAGGCAAGCTGTGCGCCATACGTGCACCAAACTTGGCACACAACGAGCTGGTAATCACAATACCGGCAAACGCAGGCAGATAAACATAACCCAGACTCCACTCATCGGTCTGCGCATGCCCCCAACCTTCCCACACGTTGGTCAGAGCACCCATCACTGCAATCGGCAATCCGCAGGCCGCGGATGTTGCCACCGCCTGCTGCATCTGAACACGCTTCCAGCTTAGAAACGGTACGGTTAGCGTGCCGCCACCAATGCCAAATATCGTGGAAAGACCGCCAATAAACCCTCCGCCCACCGACAACGTAGTCGGCGATGGCGGCTCTGTGCCTGCTGATGGTTTGATCCCGAAGCCCATTTGAACCGCAACACACAGTGCGAACACCCCAAATACAACCTGCAGCAAGGAACCCGGCATCATTCCGGCGACTTTCACCCCCAGAAACGCCCCAACCAGAATACCCACACTGATCGGTTTAAACAGATCCCAGCGCACAGCCCCCCGCTTATGATGTGCTCGCACTGAGCTAATGGAGGTCACAACAATCGTTGCTAGTGACGTCGCCACCGCCGCATGCGTCAACACATCCGGCGACATGCCTTGTGCAGCAAAACTGAATATCAACACCGGCACAATCAACAAGCCACCGCCGATACCAAAAAGCCCTGCAACAACACCTGCTACTGCGCCCAGTACCAAGTACAACAATAGGGTTAAGAACATAGAAAAATCCTTCAGATAACGCCTGCATGCCAACTGCCGTTGACCATGCCGACTTGCCCCGCCCGTTCGGAAGCGCCTATATTAGCGGTCCACCTTTGCTAAGGAAATGACAAACTGCCCCATGTGCCTGATTACATTCGCCTACGACAGCCATCCGGTCTATTCACTCATTTTGATAGCCAACCGCGACGAATTTTTCCGCCGCCCCAGCCGGGAAGTACACTACTGGCAGGATACACCCCACATTCTGGCGGGACGTGATCTGGAACAGGGAGGCACTTGGCTGGGCCTGAATAAGCACGGGCATTTTGCAACAGTCACAAATCACCGTAATGGCCGGGAAAAACCTCAGGGAGTTCGCTCCAGAGGCGATTTAACCCGCCGCTATCTGCAAGAGCAACAACCCGCGAGCCGCTACCTGAGAAATCTGGAACCAGAACAACACACCTACGGTGCTTTCAACCTGCTACTGGGAGATGAAACGGGGATGCACTATCTCAGCAATCGCAGTGACGCAGCACAACGCGCACTGGCTCCCGGCGTTTACGGCCTGTCCAATGCGCTACTAGACACCCCGTGGCCCAAATTGCTCAACGTGCGCAACGGACTGACACAACAACTGCGGGATCACTGCCTGACACCTGACACATTAATCTCGCTGATGATGGATCAGACTCAGGCTGCCGATACAGACCTACCCGACACCGGCATCAGTGCAGAATGGGAGAAAATGCTCTCCTCCTGCTTCATTCGTTCTACCGACTATGGCACGCGTGCTATTACGCTCTTATTGCAAAAGCCAGACGGCACAACCTATCTGCGCGAAGATACGTTCGACACCCGCGGAAATACGGACAGCCAGGAGTTTCAACTGCAGCTACCGGCGATTGGCGCTGCAGCCAGAATCAATCAGGAATAACAGGACGGGTCAGCTGCGACAACCCCAGCTCACGCAAGCGACGGCGCAACAGGTGATGAATCTCATCCGCGTCATCCATGCCCATCACCTGCTGCAGCAATTCATCAGCTTCAATCTTGGTGACGCCCCGAATAGCGGACTTAATTTTGGGTAAGTTCGTCGCGTTCATCGATAGCACGTCATAGCCCATCGCCATCAGCAGCAACGCGCCACCCGGTTCTGATGCCATCTCGCCACAGATCGATACAGGCACACTCTCTTTATGCGCTTCACGCGCAATATATTCCAGCGCACGCAACACAGCAGGGTGATACGACACATACAAGCCGGCCACCCGCGGGTTGTTACGATCCACGGCCAACAGATACTGCGTCAGGTCATTCGAGCCTACCGAGATAAAATCCACACGACGGGCAAAACGACGGACCTGATACACCGCAGCAGGCACTTCTACCATCACGCCGACCTGAGGCTGCTCAATCGCATAACCCTCGTCACGCAATTCAGAAACCGCACGATCAATCTGACGGCACGCCTCATCCACCTCATGCACACTGGTGACCATCGGTAACATAATACGCAGGTTACCCAACCCTTCACCCGCACGCAGCATGGCACGCACCTGCACCAGAAAGATCTCTGGATGATCCAGCGTGACACGAATACCACGCCACCCCAGAAACGGGTTTTCCTCTTGAATTGGAAAATAGGGCAGCGCTTTGTCGCCACCAATATCCAGGGTACGCATCGTTACCGGACGCGGATGAAAAGCCTCCAACTGACGACGGTAGGTCTGCAACTGCTCCTGTTCACTTGGGAAGAAGTCACGAATCATAAATGGAATTTCGGTGCGATAGAGTCCAATTCCCTCGGCACCCCGCTCCAGCGCCCGCGCCACATCGGCTACCAGCCCCGTATTCACCCATAATGGCATACGGAAGCCGTCACGCGTCTCAGCAGGCATATCTTTGAGTGTGGCGAGTTCCGCCGCCATCTCCTGCTCACCGCGCAGAATATCCATATAGGCGCTGCGCAGATCGTCCGACGGATCGATATAGACGCGCCCGGAGTACCCATCAATGATGACCTTACGGCCATCAAGGCGGGTATAGGGCAGATCCAGCGCCCCCATGATCGTAGGAATCCCCATGGATCGCGCAAGAATAGCTGCGTGAGAGTTACCCGAACCATGCACTGATACCAGCCCCAGCAACTTGTCGGACGGCACCTCTCCGAGCATCGCCGGCGTGATCTCATCAGCAACCAGAATTGTATCTTCCGGAAATTCAATCTCAGCCGGACCGGACTCCTGCATGTAAGCCAATACACGCCGCCCCAGATCTTTAATATCGGTGGCGCGCTCACGCAGATAGGGATCATCCATCATCGAGAACTGCTGCACGTGCTCCATGACAACCATACGCAAAGCACCCTGCGCCCACTGACCTCCACGGATCTGCTCGATCACCTCGCCAGCCAGCGCATTGTCATCCAGCATGCGCAGATACACATCAAACAGCGCCTGCTCTTCCGCGCGTAAGCGCTTGGATAAACTACGCCCGACTACCTTGATGTCTTTGCGCACCAGCGCCAGAGCAGCTTCGAAGCTTTCGATCTCATGATCAATGTCCGTCGCAACCTTATCCGGTACCACACTGAGGTCTGCAGGCGGCACAATCACCACGACCTGACCAATCGCCACACCCGGTGAACCGGCAATCCCCTCAAAACGACGCTCGCTTTCGGTTTCACCCTCACCTTGAGGACGGATTAACCCTGTCGCTTCGGCATGTGCAATCACTCCCGCCAGCTGGGCGGATAAGGTCACCAGAAAGGCTTCTTCACTTTCATCAAAGCGGCGTACTTCCTTCTGCTGAACAACCAGCACGCCTAAAACATCGCGGTGATGGATGATAGGAACACCCAGAAAAGCGTGAAACTGCTCTTCTCCGGTGTCTTTGAGGTAGGTATAACGAGGATGCACAGACGCATCCTCAAGGTTGATCGGCTCGGCGCGCTGACCCACCATACTGACAATACCCTCAGAGGAAGACAGGCTGACCCGACCGACTGCATCCGGGTTAAGCCCCTGCGTGGCCATCAGGCTGTAGCGTTCTGCATCATCGTCGTACAGATAAACAGAGCATACCTGAGTTCGCATCGCCCGCTGGATACGGCGCACAATTAGATCCAGAACGGAGTCCAGATCCGGAGCAGTACTCACCTCCTGAACAATCTTGCGCAATACTTCCAGCATTCACCAACCTCCTAAGTAAAGTTATACAATCATCCGTGACATCTTAGGCGATAATTCACGCATCGCCTTGCGATAAACCTCTCGTTTAAACGAAACAACCTGCCCCAGCGGATACCAATAACTTACCCACTGCCAGTCATCAAACTCCGGTGACTCCGTCTGATCAATAGCCACCGCTCTATCATCTGTCAGCATCCTCAGCAGAAACCACTTCTGCTTCTGACCAATACATATCGGATGCGAATTACGCCGAATCATGCGTTTGGGCAAACGATAGCGTAACCAACCACGGGTTACTGCTACGATCTCAACGTCCTTTTGTGTGAGCCCAACTTCCTCTTCGAGTTCACGCAACATCGCCTGTTCGGGCGATTCATCTTCGTTGATACCACCTTGCGGAAACTGCCATGCATCCTGGCCGATCCGCCTTGCCCAGAGAACCTGACCCAGCGAGTTAGCCAGAATGATACCGACATTCGGTCTGAACCCATCTGAATCGATCACGTAATTTTTCCTAAATCTTTTTCAACCTATTGTTCCACAATTCTTTTGTGGTGGGCAAATCAACACAATATCCTCTTACCCCAGCGTCATCCAGCCTGTAAAATCCAGACTATTAAAGTAGCGGAGATTTCTCCGGTTATCAGCAAACTAACAGGGAGACTCTTACTTGAGCCTGGCAATCTTTGATCTGGACAACACTCTTATCGGTGGCGACAGCGACCACGCCTGGGGTGAGTTTCTGTGCAAAAAGGGTATCGTTGATACCGACGCATACCGCCGTGCCAATGACTACTTTTATGAACAGTATAAAAGTGGAGGGCTGGATATCCATGAATATCTGGAATTCGCCCTGCGCCCTCTGGCCGAACACGATATGGCACAACTAACCGCATGGCATGCTGAATTCATGCGCGAGATGATCGCACCGATCATGCTGCCGAAAGCCGCCGAACTGTTGCAGAAGCATCGTGACCGGGGAGACTTCCTGCTGATCATTACGGCGACAAACGCCTTTGTTACTCAGCCTATCGCAGAACACCTGGGCGTTGATGCTATTCTGGCAACCGATCCAGAATTACTGGATGGCAGCTACACCGGCAAAGTAGCGGGCATCCCGTGCTTCCAGCATGGCAAAGTTGAACGCCTGCATACATGGCTGACGGACACTGGCCATACACTGGAAGAGAGCTACTTCTACAGCGACTCTCACAACGACCTGCCACTACTGGAACTGGTCACCTACCCTGTTGCGGTCAATCCTGACGAGTTACTGGAAAACCATGCCACAGGTCGCGACTGGCCCGTACTGGACCTGCGCTGACGTAACAACACGACGCAGAAATGGGTGAGTGATCACCCATTTTTTTTGCCTGACGGGTAGCTCTCCGCACATGAACCCAACGATACCGATCAATATTCAACCAAAAAACCTCATATTTTCCACCTTCTTCCCATTTCAGACCGATGGCACGATCTATGCTGTACGAATAGCTTATCCATTCACAGAAAAGTAGATGATCTATGTACAGCATGCGTCAACGCGTTGGGTTATTGTTAGGGCCCGCGCTGTTTTTACTGATACTCACCCTGCCACGTCCTGAAGGATTAACACCTGAAGCCCTGAAGGTTGCAGCCATCGCAGCACTCATGGCCACCTGGTGGATTACGGAAGCGATCCCTATTCCTGCCACCTCATTGCTGCCGGTTGCCCTGTATCCGACTCTGGGCATCATGAAGTCCGCTCAAGCCACACCGTCATACGCGAATCATCTGATCTTTTTGTTTATGGGCGGCTTCCTGATCGCCATTGCGATGGAGCGCTGGAACCTGCACAAGCGCGTCGCGCTGCACACCATTCGCATGGTCGGCGTAGGCCCTGATCGCATCGTATTGGGCTTTATGATCGCCACGGCCTTTCTATCTATGTGGGTCAGCAATACGGCCACGACCATGATGATGGTGCCGATCGGTCTGGCGATCATCAATCAAACCGCAGCGTCACTGAGCACCAACCCCATCGATGGCATCGATACCCGACCACAACACTTTAAGTTCGGTATTTCACTGATGCTGGGGATCGCCTTTGCCGCCTCAATTGGCGGTGTCGGCACATTGATCGGCACACCTCCGAATACCGTATTGGCGGGCATGGCAGAGAATATTTACGGCCACTCTATTGGTTTCGCCCAATGGATGAGCTTTGGCGTACCTCTGGCCATCGTCATGCTGGCCGTAGCATGGTTTTTATTGGTCAAGGTGGTTTACCCGTCAGGCCTGGAGACTCTGCCGGGTGGGCAGGAAATGGTGTCCCAGCAACTGGAAGAGCTGGGATCAATCAGCAAAGCCGAAAAGCTGGTCCTGCTGATTTTCACACTTACCGCGGCCAGCTGGATTTTACGTGGCTTCCTGAAACCACCCATGATCCACGATGCCACCATTGCCATTGTGGGTGCCTTGTTACTGTTTATAACGCCGGTTGACCTTAAAAAAGGCCGCTTCCTGCTCGACTGGGAATCTGCGGTGAAACTTCCATGGGGCGTCATCCTGCTGTTCGGTGGCGGCCTGGCGTTAGCGAAAGGCTTTTCAACCACCGGCCTGACCGAGTGGATTGGCAGCCAACTGAGCCTGTTGAGCGGTATGGACCTGACGCTGTTTATCGGAGTCGTCGTACTTCTGACCCTGTTCCTCACCGAAATCACCTCCAACACCGCCACCGCAACATTGTTGATCCCCGTGATGGCGGCTGTTGCAGGCACGATGGGTGTGCATCCGTATGGACCGATGTTTGCCGCCGCCGTCGCGGCATCTTTTGCCTTTATGCTGCCGGTGGCAACCCCACCCAATGCGGTCGTCTACGGCTCGGGTTACGTCAGCATTATGCAGATGGCCAAAGCGGGTTTGTGGGTCAACCTGATCGGTGTTGCGGCGATCACTTTCTGCATCGCGTATGTATTACCGCTGATCTGGGGTGTGGATCTGATGTCCGTTCCCGACTGGGCAAGCAAGCAGACAATGACCACGCCGTAGCAAAGAAAAGCCGGTGCAGCTTAAGGCACCGGCTTTTCTCTATTCACTGATGACGAATCCCCACTCGAAATCAGTTTCAATTATTATCCTGTTCCGCCAAATAACGCTTCAGCGGCAACATCTGATGTTTACGCAGATAGCTGCGTAACTGGTGATAACTCAACCCAAGACTCTCCGCCGTCTGACGCTGATTGAAGCGGTTTTGACTCAGCGCCTGCTCCAGCATCTTTTTCTCCAGTTCACGCATCCGCTCCGGCAAATCAGCAGGCAGCTCTACCGCTAAATTACGGGCAACATCCGCAGGGGCAATATCTTCTTTTACACCCTCATCTGCCTGCGCCTGAACCTTCGTTTTTTCCTGCCACGCAGCCTGGAAGGGATTGAGGACCACATCAGCAACCACCTCCTCCGCATCATCACTACGATAAACACTGCGCTCGACGACATTCTTCAACTCACGAATATTTCCCGGCCAGTGATAGGAGAGCAGTTTCGCCATCGCCTGCTCGCTGAATCCGGGAAAATAAGCGCGCTCCAATTCACGACACATCCCCGACGCAAAATATTCCGCCAGCTCAGGAATATCCTCCTGCCGAAACCGTAAAGGCGGCAGATTGACAACATCAAACGCCAGCCGGTCGAGCAGGTCCGCGCGAAACTCACCTCGCTCCGCTAGCTGCTGAATATCTTCATTGGTTGCAGCAATCAGCCGTACATCCACACGAACCATCTGCTGGCCGCCCACACGCTCAAATTCCCCATACTCAATGACCCGCAGCAGCTTTTCCTGCACCCGCATTGAGCAGGTCGCCAGCTCATCCAGAAACAACGTCCCACCATCAGCCCGCTCAAACCGCCCAAAGTGACGCTTAGTCGCGCCGGTAAAAGCGCCGGCCTCATGACCAAACAACTCACTTTCCAACAAGCTCTCACTCATCGCCGCACAATTGAGTTTCAGAAATGCCTGATCCCAACGCCGGGACAGAAAGTGCAACCGCTCAGCAATCAACTCTTTACCGGTACCCCGCTCACCCATCACCAATACAGGCTTACTCAGCGGCGCTAAACCGGAGACCTGATCAATCACATCCATCAGAAGCAAAGAGGAACCGATTAAAGGCTGGCGCTTAGAATGATTCATATTGATTAAACTTTAGCTAAACAGACTATTAATTAGCCATACTATTCCTATTACGAAGCGCTGTCACTTTTCTAGAAATTCACAATAAATACTTATTCATCAACACCTTAGAGAATATTTTTCACTTTTGGCACACGGTTCGCTATGTACAAAACATGCAAACAACCCGCTTCGAATCAAAAAAGGAGATAGTCATGGGTATTTTTTCCCGCTTTCAGGACATCGTGAACGCCAACATTAGCTCCCTGCTGGATCGGGCCGAAGATCCGGAAAAAATGATCCGGATGATGATTCAGGAGATGGAAGACACACTGGTAGAAGTACGTACCACCTCCGCCCGTGTGATTGCAGATCGTAAAACACTGGAGCGCCGCATCGTTAATCTGCAACGCGACGCCGACGAATGGGGCAACAAAGCCAAACTCGCCCTGAGCAAAGGTCGCGAAGATCTCGCCCGCGGAGCACTCGCGGAACAGGCCAGCATTGAAGAAACACTTGTGCTCGCGGGTAACGAGATGGTGATGGTGGATGAACAACTGGCAGAACTGAATGATGAGATCGGCCAGCTGCAGCGAAAACTCGACGACGCCAAAGCCAAACAGAAAGCACTGCTGGCACGCGAACAAACCGCCCGCTCACGTCTGGATATTCGCCGCCGCTTCAGTCGCGACAAGCTGAACGAAGCATTCGACAAGTTCGAACGCTACGAGCGCAAAATGGATGATCTGGAAGGCGAAGTGGAAAGTTACGATCTGGGCACCAAAGATCTGGCCGAGGAAATTGCCGATCTGGAGCGCGACGAGAAATTGGATGACGCACTGGCTAAGCTGAAAGCTGAAATGGAAAGCAACAAAAAAGGTAGCTAATGATGTCCAGCATCCTGTTCTTTTTCGTCCCCACTGTGATTTTTATGGGACTGGTCGCACCACTCTGGCTGGTCCTTCACTACCTTAGCAAGTCACGTGCAACCAAAGGATTGTCAGAGGATGATCGCCACACGCTTTCCAGCGCGATGGCGCAAGTAGAAAGGCTGGAAGAGCGGATTGGCACCCTTGAAACCATTTTGGATGCAGAACATCCGCAGTGGCGTGACAACGAATCCGATCCGCGCTATCAACAATCAACAAGGAGATAGGTATGTTCTCACGCAAATACAAAGGCTACGGCATGGACCTTTACCGCAGTCGCAACGACAGCTGGATGGCAGGCGTGTGTGGCGGTATCGCCGAAAACATGAACATGCCCAGCTGGCTGGTTCGCTTAGGCTTTGTCACCCTGTTCCTGTTCACCGGCAGCTTTGCCGTCCTGCTGTACGTGGCAGGCATATTGATGATGGCAAAACGCCCAACAGCAAACCGCCAAAACACGCATGACCGGCCACACAACGACAACAGAGACACTTACCGGCAGCAACATGCCTACCATGCTGACACCAACGAAACGTCCCACAATCTGAAAGACGCGTTGTTTAACTACGGCCCAACACCCAGCGGCCAGGCAGCCGATATCGGTGAGCGCATGCGCAGGATTGATGAAAAGTTACGCCGCATGGAAGGCTACGTCACCTCGCGCAAATTCCAGTTCGACCGGGAAATAAAGCGCAGCTAAGCCCTACAAACACTCAATTTAGATACAAAGCGCCCCGCACGCTTTGTATCTACTTGACTACTTCTGCCTGCCGACTCTCGTCCTACCAGATAACTAAAGCTGTATTCCGCCAGAGCCCCCCAGGCAGAATAATGAAGCGGAGATGATCACGGCACTCTGGATCGATAGCAGTTATCAGACCCAAAGCTTGTTGCCCTTAATCAACCAAATCTAAACCCGAATACCTGCTGACCTGAAACAGTCCTGAAATAACATGTTCTTTTGCAACTCCTTCGTCCCCCCAAGAAACTTGAATGCCATCAAATCCCGAAGTATCTTTTGCACTAGATGGTCATCTTTAAATGCCAAGAACCCACACAGCTCAAATACTCCAAAAGCCGCCTCATAAGCTTCACTACAAAGAAGCTCTTTTAACACAGACAGTGTATTTCTATGTTTCTTCAAACTTCCAGGCCCCAAATTTTCTGGCAGATCATTGACGATTAAAGATATCAAGCCATCTATCTTTTC
>NZ_JBFGYC010000084.1:0-10272 GCF_041587635.1 Pontibacterium sp.
ATCGAGATGGCTACCCGTAATCACCGGTGGCAGATTGTTATCGCGACCGGGGCGTCGAGCGAAGATGTTGCCCATGCGATCGATGGTCACGGTACAGCCGATGTTTTCGCACCATTGAATAAAGAGATCCCGCCCGGCTCTATCCTCGTCGGTCAACGCCTGACGGTTACAGCCGCCGTTGGCCGTAGCGCCGATCTCTGCCATGGTTTGCAACCGCCTCCAGAGCCGTTCGCCGTTCGTCTCTACCGTCATCACGTCTGACTTTTTCATTATTACTTGTCCTGTTTTTGGGGTCTAAAAATGGGTCGTTATGGCGATAGTCGATCTATGTTCCAGCGATCGTTTTGGTCTCTCATATACTGGAATCTATCGTGTAATCGGCTTGCGCCACCTTGCCAGAACTCGATCTGCGAAGGATGTACCCGGTACCCACCCCAAAACTTAGGCAGTGGGACCTCACTGTTGGTGAAGGAGCGCTTGAGCGCTTCGAACTTGTCTTCGAGCAACCGGCGGGATGAGATGATCTTGCTTTGCTCGGATACCCAGGCGCCTAGCTGACTATTGCGTGGCCGCAGCAAAAAATAACGCAGGGTTTCTGCACGAGACAGCATGCTTGCCTGACCTGAAATGATCACCTGCCTTTCCAAACCCAGCCATGAAAACATCAGTGAGACACGAGGGTTTTCTTCAATCTGCTGTGCTTTTCGGCTACCCAGATTGGTGAAAAACACGAAGCCCTGATCATCAACGTGTTTCAGCAGCACATTGCGCAGAGAAGGTTGTCCGTTGCTATCAACAGTCGCGAGGCTCATGGCGTTGGGCTCGATCAGTTCGGCGTGTCGTGCATCCTCAAACCAACTTTCAAATTGCTGGTAGGGATCGGGCTCAAGTTCTGAACGTTGCAGGTTGCCCTGATAGTTTTGTCGAAGGTCATTAAATTTCATGGCCTCAGTTATCGCTTTTCAGTGTGAGCAGGGGAATACCACCGAGTGGGTAATAACCTATAGAGGGTATTGGGGCGATCTGGCAGCGCAGTTAAGCTGGAATTCAAATGGGATAAGTGCTGAACCGGTCTCTTAGGTCCAGTGTGAATAACACTGGCGACCTTTTATTCAGAGGCTCGCTCGGGATCTTCCATACTTACAGATGCCACTGAAACGAGAAAAAATAACAATGAAACAGCATCTCAGAGAAATCGATAGCCGTATTAGTGTGCTGGGTGCCTGCGCACTGGGTACTGCCGGTGTGAAAGTATTCGCCCTGTTACCCCTGCTACTGGGAACCATCGCTGAACATCTGCAGTTAGATGACGCAGCGACAGGCATGGTCGCCTCCCTGTATTACATCGCTTACTTTGTTGTCACTCTGACATCCGTGATCTGGATACGACGCGCTAATTGGCGTGTGCTGTCTATGGCTGGCGGAGGCTTAATGGTGCTGGGATTAGCCGGTAGTGCAACATTCAGCGAGTCCTATGAAGGCGTTATATTAGGCATGATGTTGTCTGGTCTAGGGGCTGCAGTAGTGTATGCGTTAAGCGTGACGTTGGTGTCCGATATGACGGATAAAGATCGACGGTTTGCCATTAAGTTGATACCGGAACAGATCATCCCGGCCGCGTTGATGTTTATGCTACCTGTATTGGTTATCGACGACTTTGGCCTAAAAGGCATGCTTTATGTTTTGGCGCTGGTGATTTTTGTGTTGGCGCTATTAAGTAGTGGCATACCGGTTCGTGGTCGAGCGCTTACGCCAGATAAAACAACGAAGAAGGCTGCTGGTGCATCAGTATTTATTGGATTAGGTGCGCTGGTTGTTTTCTTTGCAGGCTTTGCGGGATTGTGGGCATTTACCGAACGTCTGGCTCACGATGCCCTGGATCCGGTCGTGGTTGGACAGTTGCTGGCATTGGGATTGGTGTCATCAGCCGCCGGACCTTTTGTCGCCGCTATAGTGGGGGATCGTTGGGGACGTATAACTCCGATCATTACCGGTGTCGTATTAAGCTTAATCTCTATGTTATTGCTGGTGGGCCAGATCACCACATTCAAATTCGGTTTACTCATGGCTGTTTTCCCCGCCGCGTACTATTTCTCTCTGGCATATCTGTTCGGCATCATCAGTGATGCGGATATCTCCGGTCGTTTTGCTTCTCTAATCGCATCCGCATTGGCGCTGGGTGCAGCCGTTGGGCCGGGTGTGTTTGGTGTCATTCTGAATGGTAATGGGCATAACGCTGCCTATCTATTTGCCGCGATCATGATGGCGCTGGGCGCTCTGATGTTTATCTGGATGGAGCGACGCCTGGAGCGCGCGCATCTGGTCTCCTTCGAGGGGCAGATTGAACACTGTCCACATGCTGAAATTTCAAAATAAGAATCTAGCGACAGGAACGAGGATCTCTCAATGTCTGTGACTGAAACACGCACGGAAAATATCCATTTTCTTGAGTACGCTGTTAAGCGCGTATGGATGGCCGCCGGTGCCAGTGAAGTACACGCCGATCATGTGGCCAATGCCATTGGTTTTGCACACCGCCAGGGGAAACTGAATCAGGGGCTGGGTGTTTATGAGTGCATCGACCTGTGTCTTGAAGGTGGTGGCTTAGATATTAAGGCGATACCGGAAGTGATCAGCGAAGGGCCTGCCTGGGCGGTGGTCGATGGGAAACGTTCCTCCGGTTATTACGCGCTGAATGTGATGGCTGATCTGGCTATTAAGAAAGCTCGTACCAGCGGTATTGCCATTGTTTACGGGGGCAATCATTTTGATGGTGGTAGCTTTTCCGCCTACGTCTATAAAGCGTTTCAAGAAAATATGATGGCGATGGCATCGAACAATACGGTGCCGTTGGCAGCGCCCTTTGGCGGTATGGAAAACCAGCTGTCCTGCCCACCGTTTGATGCCATAGCTCCTGGCGGTGAGCAGCCTCCGGTATGGACATCAATTAAGTTTGCCGAGTTTTATGATGCTGATATTGCCGAGGCAGTATTGCAGGATAAACCCATGAAAGGTGAGTGGTGTATCGATCCTAAAAGCGGCGAAGTGACGGATGATGCGAGGCCTTATGCGAAACAGATCGATGGTTACGGACGTCTTTGGGATTACACGTGTGCCGGTCAGATTGAAACGCCGAGAACCTACGCGATGAATATGTGGAATGAGATGATGACAGCGATCATTAATCCGATTGGTATACCGTCTACTCAAATGCCAACCATCGACGATTTTGAGCATGCGGCAGAAGGTGAGAGCGAATTGGGGACCAGTGTCGGCGGCAGCTACTTCCTCTGTATCAATCCGGCAGTATTTGGTCCGATTGCGGCAGTGAAGGCGCGTTCAGATGAATATGTGAGCCAGATTAAAGCCTGTAAGCCCCGTCCCGGACAGAGCGTGCGGGTACCGGGTGAAGCGGGTTACAACAGCTTGCAGCAGGACAGCGATGAGGTTGAGGTGCTGACCAATCACTGGGGACCGTTTTTTGACAATATCGCCCATCGTTACGGATTGTCGGAACAGCAGCTGCGGGCTGAATTTGCTGTGGCATAACGTTTCTTGTCAGGGCTGGATGTTTCCCTACGCCCCAAAAGCCGGTATGTACCTGCATACCGGCTTTTGGGGCGTGTAAATCGTCTAATAAAGCACCGCTGATGTAGTTAGCTCGCCTTGCGGCATGGGTATTCGGCAAAGTAGTAGCTGAGCGGATCTTCGTCGCTGGTCAGGGGTGCTAAGGATATCGCGTCGAGAAACAACGAAAACAGTTCAGCCTGAGAGCTGATGTTCAGTTTTGTGTGAAAGCGTTTACGATGAACTTTGACCGTATCCGGGCTGATATCGAGGACACGTGCGATGGCTTTGCTGGAGTGACCTTTCAAGATAAGTCGAACCACTTCACACTCCCTTTCACTCAGGAAATTACGCCCAAAGTTCATAAAGGTCTTGTCCAGCGATTCTCCATACAGCGGTTGGTCACAGTCCACAGCACCGCCCAGCATCTCTATACCCACACCGTTTGCCGTCCAAAACTGCTCACAGATGCTGACCAGCATGGCGCTGATTGTCTGCAGATCCTTAAAGCGGATCTTCGGCGTGTCATTATCCTCGGCACGTAATCCCAGAGAAACAACGATATACAGATCAGGTGTTACACGAATCAGCAGGCTCGCTTCATCGCGCAGCTGTGTGCCAGCGTAATAACTGTGATAGTACTCACTCTGGTAGAACTCATCGGGGGCCAGGTCCGTCATGCGATAGATTCCGTTTGGTGCCTCGTTCTGACACAGGGCATAAAACGGATCCAGAAGATAGGCACCTTCAAAGTATGGGGTCAGGGTGCAACTGATCTGATCAGCAGGAAGGTTGCTGTAAACATGAACCGGACGGCGGTTGCGAGGATAGGCTGTTATCAGGGTGCTGTTGTAGCCGGAAACCAACTGGCATGCTTTGGCTATCAGGTGGGGGCATTTCTGATCCCCAGTGTGTTTTACCAGTTTAGCTAAAAGCGTATACCACTCGCTGGAGCCAAGATATTTGTCCGTCATAGCCTATCCTCGTGTTTGTTATGTTTATGCGAAATAGTCGACGTACGTTTGCGTAAGGCTGTCCTGATTAGCGTCGCCTGTTGCGTCTGTGTAACCACTAGTGGGTACGTTTGCTGCTATGTTGGAATCGAGAGTAATGCAGAATCCCGTTTTGGGTGATAGCATTTAAGCTCTATGCTAGTAGCATTTAGGACCAAATTTATGAAAGACAGAACTCAGGATCAGACGCTGGCGCTTTATGCCATCAAGGCTGTCGATGCCGCTGAAATCCGGGGTTTTGACTGCTCGAGCCACATTGCGGCAGCTGGTTTGCATCGGCATGATCTGCAGGACAGTCAGCAGTTGATTCCTGTGGAGAACTACCTGCGACTGATTGATCTGTTGATCACCGAATCGAAGGTTCAGGGGCTGGGGCTGAGTGTCGGCCAGCATACGGCATTGCCGGAACATGGTGTGTTGGGGTATGCCTTGTTGGGGAGCAAAACACTCCGACAGGCACTTGAACGTCTGCAGCGTTACGTGATCCTTTATGGCGAAATGCTGGAGCTGCAGTTGCAGCAGCAGGGTGATGATGCCTGGATCGCTGTGAGGACATTCAGACGGCCTCATATGTCCAATGCGGTGTGCTGTTATCTGACGGAAGAGCTGGTGGCGAACCTCTGTAATATCGGTCTCGATATTGAGATCGGCTATCAATGGTTTTCGCGGATTGAATTTGGATTCAGATCTCCCGGCTATCCGGAGGTGTATGCGGCTGAGCTGGGATGCCCGATCAGCTATGAACATCGGGAAAGTCGCCTGTATTTTCCCGCCCCATTGCTTGAGCATCCCTTTGAGTGTCGCAGTGAAAGGACCGATGTGCTGTGTGAGCAGCAGTGTGAAATGTTACTGAATGACCTGCAGTTGGAGCGGGGGTTGACCAGTGAGATCCACCACATGTTGGCGCGGGCACCAGAGAATATTCCTACCATCGACGAAGTTGCCACGGCATTTAATATGTCGATCAGCACGCTAAAGCGCCGATTATCTGATGAACAGATGACTTTTCGTCAGATTGTGTTGGATTTCAGGCTTGGGATGGCGAAAGCTTATTTACAGAAATCGCCCCTGTCGGCCAATGAAATTTCGGCCTTGTTGGGTTATTCAGATCCCCCCAGTTTCTATCGTGCATTCCGCAGAAAATTTGGCCTCTCCCCACAGCAGTACCGCGTTCAGATTTAATACGCTGATATCGTCTTTGAGCCCGTAAAAAGCCTGTAACGCCCGCCGTGCGTGCAACCCGTTACCCATTTCGGGTAACTACTCAGCCATTTTTTAAAGTGATTAGATGAGCCTAACAGTGGCGTGCCTGGATATCTCGGCCGCCCTTGAGAACTGGTTAGGAGAATCTAATGTCAATGCAAACCGAATTTGATGCCAAGCAACTTTGGCAGATGGATAAGGACCACTTTATCCATCCCTATACTGACTTCAGCACGTTTAAGAGTGAAGGCAGCCAGGTCATCGTTAATGCTGAAGGTGCCTACGTATCTGACACTGACGGTAACCGCTTTCTCGACGGTATCGCCGGTTTGTGGTGTGTAAATATCGGTCATGGTCGTCGTGAAATGGCAGATGCGATTTCCCAGCAGATCATGCAGATGGACTACTACAATCCATTTGGTCATACGACCAATGCCCCTGCGTCTATCCTGTCTGCCAAGCTGGCAGAGCTGGCACCGGGTGATCTGAATCATGTGTTTTACGGTTGTGGTGGGTCTGTGGCCAACGATACCGCGATCCGTCTGGTTCACTACTATTTCAATTTGCTGGGTAAACACAGCAAGAAGAAAATTATCTCCCGTGTTGATGGGTATCACGGCTCCACCTATCTGGCCGCCAGTCTGACCGGTATTCACGCCACTAAACACAGCTTCGATGGCATCGACGGCATGATTCACCATGTCTCTGCCGCCAACATGTACCGCCGCCCCGAAGGCATGGATGAAGAGCAGTATTGCGATTTTCTGGTCGCGGAGTTTGAGAACCGCATTCTACAGCTGGGGGCTGATAATGTGGCCGCATTCATCGCCGAGCCAATCATGGGCGCGGGTGGTGTGCTGGTGGCCCCGAAGGATTATCACAAGCGTATGTACAACGTGTGTAAGCAGTACGACATGCTGTATATCGCCGATGAAGTTGTCACCGCATTTGGTCGTTTGGGCCATATGTTCGCATCCGAAGCCGTGTTTGGTGTTCAGCCAGACATCATCTGTATCGCCAAAGGCCTGACCTCCGGTTACCAGCCGCTCGGCGCAACGCTGCTTTCCGACAGAATCTACGATGTGATCAGCGAACCACAGTGTGAGGGTGGTGTGTTGTCACTGGGCTTTACCTATTCCGGTCATCCGGTAGCCTGCGCCGCAGCTCTTAAGAACATCGAAATTATGGAGCGTGAGGGTATCTGCGATCAGGTTAAGGAGCTTGGACCATACTTCTATGAGAGGGCGCGAAGCCTGCAGGAACTGCCGATTGTGGGCGATGTGCGCGGTAGTCATTTCATGGTGGGTATTGAGCTGGTTTCAGATAAAAACAGCAAAGAAGGTTTTGATGCTGCGACCGGTTCGGCCATGCGTGTGTTCCAGCGTTGTCTGAACCGTGGTGTGGTTGTCCGTCCGATCGGCAACCTGCTTGTCCTTTCACCACCGCTGACACTGTCGAAAGAGCAGTGTGACGAGATCATCACGACCCTGCGCGAGAGCATCAAAGAGGTGTCGGCCGAACTGAAGGTTGCGGGCCTTCTGTAACCGTTTTATCCACCCGTGCCCCACGGTTTGGGGTACGGGTGCGACCTATCTCTGTTAGGGAGTGATACATGAAAAAAATAAAACCATCCGTATTTCCTAAGCAGCGCAGCAGCTCCGAGCAGATTCTGGAGCAGTTAGATTGCCTGAAGCAGGAAATGACTCCCGATACCGAAGGGAAGTTAAGCAGTAACTCACTGAAAGGTGGCGAAGATATTCAGGCTCTGATTGAACAGGCCTATCTGAAGTTTTTCTCCCACAATGCATTGTTCAGTTTCCAGCAGGCCGGCGCGGCGAAGCTGGAGAACGAAGTGATGGATATGTGTGTTGAGATTATGCACGGTGATGAGGAGTCCCGTTGCAACATTACCTCCGGTGGTACGGAGAGTATTTTCTGTGCCTTGCACGCCATGCGCGAACAGGCCAAGGTGACCAAACCCCATATCACTGAACCTGAAATCGTCGCGCCGTACTCCATCCATTCCACCTTTTCTAAGGGTGCCCACTTCCTCGGTATCAAGGTTATTCGTATCCCGGTAGGGGAAGACTTCCTGGCCGATGTAGCTGCGATGGAAGCAGCAATCGGGCCGAACACCATCGGTATCGCAGCGTCCGCTCCAAGCTGGCCGTACGGTCTGGTGGACCCTGTAGAGGAACTGGGACAGTTGGCGCTGAAACACGACCTCTGGTTCCACGTTGATGCCTGTGTGGGTGGTTACGTGCTGCCGTTCTTGCGTGAGGTGGGCTGCGATATCCCGCTGTACGATTTCCGCGTGCCAGGCGTATCGACGATCTCCGCCGACCTGCATAAGTACGGTTACGCAGCGAAGCCATGTTCAACCGTTTTATGGCGTTCTAAAACTGAACAGCAGTACCACTATGTACCGGTGACGGATTGGCCGTGTGGTTTGTATGTGTCCCAGTCGTTTGTGGGCAGTCGTCCGCTGGCGTCCACTGCGGCAGCGTGGGCCATCCTTAAGTATATGGGTGAAGAGGGGTACGTGGAGAACGCCCGTAAGATTCTGCATGTGAAGAATTCGATCCTCTCCAAAGTGGAAGCGATTGAGGGACTCGGCAGCTGGCCGACGCACGGCCCGTTGCTGATGATTCAGGCCAATGATGACCTGAACATCCAGCAGGTGGTGGGTGGCATGACCGAGCGCGGTTGGGTGTTGCTGGGTGTGAACGAACCGCCAGCAATTCATCTGACCATCGATCCCATGGAAGAAGATCTGCTGAACAAGTTCCTGCAGGATCTGGAAGAAGTCGTGGCTTCAATACGTGCCGGTGAGTTCGACACCGAAGGCATGCTGAGTTACGGCGGTGTGGGTGATTCCGGTACGGCACCCAATTGGTTGCTCGACTGTGTCGAATACATGGAAAAGCAGCAGAACCCGTAAGGGTGTGTTTGATGAACATGCTCCGGATTGAACGTTTAGAGAGAAGATTATGAAACCACTTCTTCAAAAAGTTGCGCTGGTGACTGGCGCGGGCCATCCCAAGGGTATCGGCCGGGCGATTGCGCTGAAGTTGGCTGAGCAGGGCGCAACGGTTGTTGTGACCGATCTGGCACAGGCGTCAGAGGATATGTCTGGCGCCGTATCACAGTTGAAAGGTCAGGGTGTCGAGGCGATGGCCGTGGCTGTGGATGTGACCCAAAAAACGCAGATCGAATCCTGTGTGCAGCAGGTACTGAATCGCTTTGGCCAGATCGATATTTTAGTGAACAACGCCGGTGTGGGTGTTGGCTCCAGCGACTTTACCGAGCTGAGTGATCAGGACTGGGAGCTGAGCTTCAAGGTTAATGTGAAAGGCGTAGCAGATTTCAGTCAGGCGGTGATCCCCGTCATGCAGGCACAGGGCGGTGGCAGCATTATCAATATTTCTTCCCTGCTGGGGCTGGGTGCCGTTGAAGCGATCCCCGCCTGTTATACCGCCACTAAGTTTGCGGTGATTGGCCTCACCAAACAGCTCGCGGTGAACTATGCCAAACAAAATATCCGTTGTAATGCCGTGTGTCCGGGATCCATCGTAACCCAGATGCACTCGACGACATTGGAACTGATTGCCGAAGAACACGGTATCAGCCTCGAGGAGGCTCAGGCGCTGGAAGATGCCAATATCCCAATGGGTTATTCGGCAGAACCGTCGGTGATCGGCGATGCGGTTGCTTATCTGGCAAGTCCTGCCGCACGTTATATGACCGGAGTGTCGCTGCCTGTAGCAGGTGGCATGTCGCCGGGTATCTGAACTAACTAGATCTAGAGAGGAAGCCATTAATGGATTCTTTTTTCTCCCTGAAAAACAAAGTGGCCGTGGTCACCGGTGGTGGTTCGGGTATCGGTAAGGCGGTGGTACAGCGTTTTGCCCGTGCGGGCGCCAAAGTGGTGATTGGCGATCTGAACGATTGCCCTGAGTTGGCGGCTGAGGTTGGGGGTATCTCTGTACCCACCGATGTGACAGAAGAACAACAGGTTAAGCAGTTAATGCAGACCGCTGTCGATCAATTCGGTGGTCTGGATATTCTGGTCAATAACGCCGGAATTTTTGCCAACTACCGTCAGTTGAAGGATGCCACCGCGGAAGATTTTCAGCGTTGCTTTGATGTGAACACCCTCGGGGCGTTCTATGGAATCAAACATGCGGCCCGTCTGATGAATGAAGGTGGCAGCCTGATCAATACCGCGTCTTACGCTGGTAAAACCGGTTTTATCGATCTGGGTTCGTACGGTGCATCCAAGTTCTCGGTGGTCGGCATGACACAAACCGCGGCACTGGAACTCTCGGACCGAAAAATACGGGTTAATTGCGTGTGTCCGACCTCAGTGAATACGCCGATGGCGCATGAAGAGGGTGGTGATGCGCTGTTAGCGATGGAAAAAACGCTGGTACCACTGGCACGTATTTGTGAACCGGAAGAGGTGGCGGCAATGATCCACTTTCTGGCA
>NZ_JBFGYC010000085.1:0-10236 GCF_041587635.1 Pontibacterium sp.
ATGCTGACCCACGCGAATCTCGTCTCTAATGTGTTGCAGACGAGTGATCGTATTAATGCCGTCGGTGATGGCTGGCAGAATACGGTGATTGCTCCCCTGCCGCTTTACCATATCTACGCATTCACCCTGGCACAGATTGTTCTGTTGGCGGGAGGACACAGCGTGCTGATTCCCAATCCACGAGACATGTCTGGCTTTATTAAAGAGCTGGGGAATTGGCAGACAAGTACGTTTCTGGGGCTGAATACATTGTTTGTTGGCTTATGTAACCAGCCAGCGTTTTCCGATATCGATTTCAGCCATCTGCGGATGACGGTTTCAGGGGGGATGGCGTTAACGCATGCGGCGGCTGAACAATGGGAGCAGGTCACAGGGTGCAGTATTATGGAGGGTTATGGCCTGACCGAAACATCACCGGTTGTCTCGGTGAACCCCTATGGCGGGATACAAGTGGGCACCATAGGGCTGCCACTGCTGGAAACAGAGATTAAAGTGATTGATGCTGACGGTGTCACATTACCCTCAGAGCAACCCGGCGAGCTCTGTGTGCGTGGACCGCAGGTCATGAAAGGCTACTGGCACAAGACACATGAAACGGAAGCGGTGTTTACCGCTGACGGCTATCTGCGTACGGGGGATGTCGCCGTGTTGCAACAGGACGGCTATCTGCGGATTGTTGACCGGGCTAAAGATATGATTATCACGTCTGGATTTAACGTATACCCCAGCGAAGTAGAGGATGTGATCTGTGATCACCCGGAAGTGTTGGAGTGTGCGGTTGTTGGTGTGCCGGATGCCGTGTGTGGTGAAGCGGTAAAAGCGTTTGTCGTCAGTGCATCCGATAATCTATCGCAAGAGACGTTGCAGAAGTGGTGCCACAGTCAGTTAACCGGTTACAAAATCCCGAAGAGTGTGGAGTTTTCAGCAGAGTTACCCAAAACGAATGTTGGCAAAGTACTGCGTCGAAAGCTGCGAGAAAATCACCCGCAGTGATTGATCATACCCCATACGCTGAATAGGGATGATCAATCACTGTGGGTGATCATCCCTATTATTTAGCTTGTTCTTAATCCGCGTTTTGTAACAACCTCACTCAATGCCCAAGCGAGGGATTTCAATCTTTGGGCAGCGGTCCATCACCACGTCCAGCCCCGCGTCACGTGCCCGCTGAGCACCGGCTTCATGAATAACATCCAGCTGTAACCACACCGCTTTCGCCCCAACCTGAATCGCTTCATCAATCACTGCACCCGCCGCTTCAGAGTTTCGAAATACGTCAACCACATCGATCGGCTTATCGATCTCTGACAAGGAGGCAACAACCGGCTGACCCAAAATATCGCAACCCGCTTTAAGCGGATTGACCGGAATGACATCATAACCCCGCGCCAATAAATAATTCATAACCCGAAAGCTGGCACGCTCCGGTTTAGGGCTTGCCCCCACCAAAGCAATCACTTTGCTTTGGTTGAGCACTTTAATCACAACCTCATCCATCTGGCTCAACAGCTCCGCTTCACTCATCGGCTTCCCCTTGGGAACAGATCGGACACGCCTTATCTTTACGTAATTTCAGAGAACGCCATTCCATCGTACGACCATCGAGAAGCAATAGTTTTCCAACGAGAGGCTCCCCTATTCCGGCCAGGACCTTCAGTGCTTCCATCGCCTGCACTGACCCCACGATTCCAACCAATGGCGCTAATACACCCGATTCAGAGCAGGTCAGGTTTTCATCATCACCTTGTTTATATAAACACTGATAACAGGGTGCGTCATCTTGCCGTGAGTCATAAACAGCAATCTGCCCTTCCATACGGATCGCAGCCCCGGAGACCAGTGGTTTCTTGTGTACAACACACGCCCGGTTCACCGCAAAGCGCGTCGTAAAGTTATCGGTGCAATCCACCACCAGATCAACCTCAGACACTAGTTTCTCGAGTTCTTCGTCAGAAAGACGGCGATCAATCGTTGTAAATTTTGTATCCGGATTGAGTGCCGACAGCGTTGCTTGAGCCGAAGTCACTTTCGATTCACCAATGCGCTGAGTGGTGTGTACGATTTGCCGTTGCAGATTGGACAGATCAACTTCATCATCATCCACCAGCACCAATTCACCAACGCCTGCTGCGGCAAGATACATAGAAACCGGACTACCCAGGCCACCCACACCAAGAATCAAAACACGGGCATTTAACCACGCTTCCTGACCGTCGATCTCAACCTCGGGCAACATAATCTGGCGGCTGTACCGCAATAACTGCTCATCACTTAACATTGTCTAACTACCTCTTACCCAACAGCCGAGTGTCACCCGGTCCCGGTCACCCAAATCTTGAATGGTGGCAACGTCGCCATACCCCAGCTGTTCTAACAGCGCACGCACGCGTTGTCCTTGATCGTAACCATGTTCGAACAGCAACCAACCTCCCGTATTCAGATACTCACGGGCATCAGTGGCGATCTTTTCAATATCAGCCATCCCCTGATTATCAGCAATCAATGCGCTCAGGGGTTCAAATCGCACATCCCCCTGCTGCAAATGAGGATCCTGTGGATCGATATAGGGAGGATTGCTGACGATCATATCAAAGCGCCCGGTCAGAGGCTCAAACCAACTGCCCGCGACAAAGTCAGCATTACGGATTTCAAGTCGCTGCCGATTACGCTCCGCCAACACCACTGCGGCATCCACGCGGTCACAGCCCACCACCTGCCAACCCGAACGTTCAGAGGCCAGCGCCAACGCGATAGCGCCAGTGCCGGTTCCCAGATCTGCAACCCGATATGGGCCATTCGCCAACTTATCCAGCGCGACTTCGACTAACGTTTCGGTTTCAGGCCGAGGAATCAGCGTATCCGCCGTCACTTCCAAATCCAGAGTCCAAAACGCCTGAGATCCGATCAGATGCGCCACCGGCTCACCTTTCAGGCGGCGGGTCAGCAATTGCTCGTAAGCCCGCTGATCAGGTTCCGCTACGTCTTTGTCTGACCAGGTAAATAGATAACTGCGAGGACGCTGCAACACATGACACAGCAACAACTCAGCATCCAGACGGGACGAATCACTCACCCCTTGCAGACGCTCATGCAGCGCCACGGCCTGTTCGATATTCATTCGATTCCAAAGGTTAAACTAGCTACAGCCCCATACTAACGCGACATCCACCACCATAGAAGTCGACCTAGGAGCCAATCTTAGCGTCGACGACGGTTTACAACCGGGTTACGACAGAAACAAAACAGCCCCGATACCGCAAAGCATCGAGGCTGTTTTCACAGATCAACTGAGCATAAATCAGCTATCGGACAACGCACCTAACTGTTCTGCCTGATACTCGTTCATCAACGGATCAACCACATGTCCGAGATCTCCGGTCATCACTTCCTGCAGCTTATAGAGCGTCAGATTGATCCGGTGATCGGTAACCCGGCCCTGCGGATAGTTGTAAGTCCTGATACGCTCAGAACGGTCACCACTGCCGACCAGACTTTTACGCGTGCTGGCCTGCTCTGCCGCATGACGTTCCGTTTCAGCGGCCTGTAAGCGGGACGCCAGCAAAGACATCGCCTTCGCGCGGTTCTTATGCTGCGAACGCTCCTCCTGACACTCCACCACCACACCCGTTGGGATATGTGTCAGACGGATCGCCGAATCCGTTTTGTTGACGTGCTGCCCACCGGCCCCTGAGGCACGGAAAGTATCTACTCGCAGATCGGCTTTGTTGATCTCGATCGCCGCAACCTCATCCATCTCCGGCATGACCGCTACCGTACAGGCAGAGGTATGGATACGCCCCTGAGACTCAGTTTCTGGCACACGTTGTACCCGATGTGCACCGGATTCAAACTTCAGACGGGAAAACACATCGGTCCCGACAACGCGGCTGATTAGCTCTTTATAACCGCCATGCTCACCCTCATTGGCGCTCACAATCTCAACGCGCCATCCCTGTGATTCGGCATAGCGGGAGTACATACGAAACAGGTCGCCCGAGAAAATAGCCGCCTCATCACCACCGGTACCCGCACGAATCTCCAGAAAGACGTTACGGGCGTCGTTCGGGTCTTTGGGCAATAACAGAATCTGCAGCTCAGTTTCAAGGCTCTCGATCCGCTCTTTCGCATCCGACAGCTCATCTTTCGCCATCTCGCGCATATCGGGATCACTGTCCTTCATCATCAGCTCGGCTTCTTCCTGATCAGCCTGCGCTTCATTGTAAGCTTCAAAGCTTTTGACGACCGGCTCCAGCTCGGCATATTCCTTAGAATAGTCACGGAACAGATTCTGATCAGAAATAACGTCGGCATCAGACATCAGCGCAGCGAGCTCTTCGTAGCGATCGCTGAGCTTTTCTAGTTTAGCGAGAATAGACTCTTTCATTTATGGGTATCGTTCTGATCCGTTTCGGAAAGCTGGTACAACTCCTGTACCAGCGACAAAAGCTCAGTACGACCTTCCGCACTGGCTTTACGCATTTGAATGGTTGGCTGATGCAGCATTTTATTCGTCAGGCCACGGGCCAGCTGAGTGATAACCTCCTCCGCTGATTTCCCGTTTTTCAACTGACGCAACGCTTTGTCCAGTTCTTGATCGCGGGTAATTTCCGCCTGGCTGCGCAGCGAGGTTAATGTATCAACCGCCAGCAAAGAGCGAAGCTGGCGCATAAAATCATGCGCCCCAACCTCGATTATCTCTTCAGCCTCGCGCGCCGCACTTTCACGACTGCGCTGATTTTCTTCGATCACCTCTTTCAGGTCATCGACGGTATACAGGTAAACATCATCCAGATCGGCTACCTGAGGCTCGATATCACGCGGTACCGCGATATCCACCATAAAGATCGGTTCGTGCTTGCGCTTTTTCAGCGCGGTTTCCACGGCACCCTTCCCCAGTATGGGTAACTGACTGGCGGTGGACGCAATGACGATATCAGCATTGCAGAGCGCCTCTGGAATATCACCCAGCAAAATGGCGCGCCCGTCGATCTCGTTCGCAAGAGACAACGCACGGTTTAATGTACGGTTTGCCACCGTAATATCCTGCACCCCCGCCTGAGACAGATGCCGCGCAACCAGTTCAATGGTTTCACCCGCGCCAATCAATAACGCTTTACTACTGCGCAGGTCGGAAAAGATATGCTGTGCCAGACTCACCGCCGCGTACGCCACCGATACGGGGTTTTCACCAATCGCTGTATCAGTACGTACCTGCTTCGCCACCGAGAATGTTTGCTGAAAAAGACGTCCCAGTTCAGCACCCACATGTCCATGCTCCTGCGACAACGCAAAAGATGACTTCAGCTGTCCCAGGATTTGAGGCTCACCTAGTACCAGCGAGTCCAATCCGCTGGCAACACGCATCATGTGACGCGCAGCATCTTCATCCCAGTGAGCATAAGAACAGTCCTGCAGCTGATCGGGGTCCAGATCATGAAATTCCCCGAGCCATTCCAGTAAGGCACGCGTACCTTCCAGCTCCGTTGTGCAATACAGTTCTGTACGGTTACAGGTCGAGAGAATAGCAATCTCTTTTAGCGCGGCCGAGCCTCGGGCGCCAGACAGAGCGTCCGCCAATTGTTCGGGAGAAAACGCAACCCGTTCCCTCACCGATACCGGAGCGGTTTTGTGGTTAATACCTAAAGCCAGTAAAGCCATGACGCCCAAAAACTACCTCTGTAACGGAGACGAATACCGCCCTGTTATTTCAATCAAGCGCGCTATGATACAACGCTTTACACAAAAGGTTAAAAATCCCGCCCTTATTTGTTAATCCAATACTCAATTAACTGTGTATTCATTGCTGAACAGAAGCTGTCAGCGACTGAACCATCTGCCCACGCGGCAGTCCACAGTCTGTTACACTGACATTCATATAAAGATTCATCTATAGTGACCTGAACATACAGGGACGCTGGCTCATCATCACATGAAAATACGCCTCTACGCTTTAATCGCTGCACTCGCACTCTCCGGTTGCAGTCTGCAAACTATCAAACAGCAGTCTGCAGGCAACGATTCACCGCCTATATATAAGCAGGGTGAGTTCAATCGAGAGTCTGTGTATGAATTGCTGGTTGCTGAACTGGCCGGACAAAAAGGTCAGTTTGAACTGGCGATGGCCAACTATCTGAAGCAGGCTCGCCTGACCCGTGACCCGAATATTGCTGAGCGCGCCACCCGTGTCGCTCAATACCTGCGAAACGTCGGAGCTATCACCGAGGCCGCTGAACTGTGGATCGCTACCGATCCCGAAAACCCAGAACCGTATCAAATATCTGCCAGCATTCTGCTGCACCAAAAGCGCTACGATGAAGCCCTCCCGCTGGTCGACCGAGCACTGGAATATGACCGTCCGCGTATGCTCGCCGTAATCCGTAGCCAGATTCCCGAAATGTCTGCCGACGTATCCACCGGATATCTCAGCTTGTTTGACGAGATGCTCGCCAACAATCCCAACCAGGCCGATCTTCTCGTCACACAAGGCTTGCTGCATAAACAGCAAGGCAACGTGGATACCGCCCTCACCGTTTTTGAGAAGGCACTAAAAGCGAATCGTAACAATGTGGACGCTGTGGCTCAAAAGGCAGAGCTACAACGCCTTCAGGGAGAGTTTCGCAAAGCCCTGATGACCATCGAACCTGCGCTTAAATCTCAACCCGATAACCAGCCACTACTGATTCTTAAGACCCAGCTCCTCTTCCAGTCCGGTCAGCTCAAACAGGGGGTTAAGGAAGCGAAACGCATCCTGAAACAAAATGGACAGGACTATCAGCTTAAGTTCTATCTTGCACTCCTGATGCTGGAAAATAATCAGACAGCCGAAGCAAAAGAACTGTTCGAAGAACTGCGGGCTCAGAACGAAAATGATACCCGGCCCCATTTTTACCTTGGTGCCATTGCCCAGCAAGACGGGAAAATTGAAAAAGCGATTGCCCATTTCGAAAAGGTTGATGACCCAGCGACCACTTTTCAGGCAATCAGCCGAATCGCCACCCTGTTAGACACGCCCGAAGACCGCGAACGCCTCTCCCTGATTATCAGCGATGTGCGTAAAACCCGCCCAGATCTTGCTTCTCAACTATTTACACTTCAGGCAGAGTGGCTGAACCTGCACGACTTTTCAGACGAAGCATTGATACTACTGGAAGAGGCCATCGCACGCTTTGAAGATGACGTCAGTCTTCTATATACCCGCGCAATGCTACTGGAAGCGACTGATTTCGATCGTGCAGAAGTCGATCTGCGCCGTATTCTGGATATTGAACCCAATAGTTCGCTTGCGTTGAATGCCCTCGGTTACACCCTGACGGTCCATACCAAACGTTACGAAGAAGCGTATCAACTCATCTCCCGGGCGCTGGAAATGCGTCCTGACGATCCAGCCATTATCGATTCAATGGGCTGGGTGCTTTTTAAACTGCAACGTTACGATGAAGCCGTCGAATACTTACTGCGCGCATATGAAGCGATTCCCGACGGTGAAGTGGCATCACACCTGATTCAGGCCTATTGGGCAAAAGGCGATAAAGACAAAGCACTGGCGCTTTTGAAGCAAGGACTCAATAAGAGCCCTGATAATAGCCATTTGCAGGAAGCTGCACAGGCGATTGGAGCACATTAAGCCATGCCGCAGTTTTTGCAGGTTGCTCTGTTAGCAGCATTCTTAACCCTCACCGGCTGTAGCTCGCTCACCACCAGTGAACAAGCCCCACCGCCTCCGGTCAGCAGCTGGAGCGATCACCAGCAACAAATAGCACTGCTGACCCATTGGGAGCTGAGTGGAAAAATTGGTATTCGCTCCCCCCAGGACAATCAATCAGCAAACCTTTTCTGGCGCCAGCAAGATCAGGAATATGCCATTGAGATGACCGGCCCTCTGGGACAAGGCGGCGCGCGCATTACCGGACAACCGGGCAATATTCAGGTGAGCATCGCAGGTGAAGGAGACTTTCAGGCCGGCTCTCCTGAAGCACTGCTGCAGGACACCCTTGGCTGGAGCGTCCCCGTCGAGCAATTTCAATGGTGGGTACGCGGCCTGCCTGCGCCCGACTCACCCTTTCAACAACAGATGAATAACAACCGCCTCAATGAATTGATGCAGGATGGCTGGCACGTGCGCTATCTGCGCTATAAACAGCACGACATCTATACACTTCCGAGCAAAATTCGACTCAGTCGCGATGCGCTCAGCATCACATTAATCATTAAGGAGTGGACCCCCCTTCATTAGCCTTCCCGGTGTTGACTTTCAACAACGCATCTAAGAGAATGTGCGCCTCTTTAAACGGGAGGCCGAATCCTCCATAGAGGAGATTACTGGGGTATCGCCAAGCGGTAAGGCACAGGATTCTGATTCCTGCATGCGGAGGTTCGAATCCTCCTACCCCAGCCAAACACTCATGAACGATTCCCTTTCTGAAAAAAATCCCGATCTAATTACCGAAAAGGTGCACGCTGTGTCCAAGATGATGGTCTTCACCGGCAATGCTAACCCGGAACTCGCTCGCAAAGTCGTTGAGCGTCTGGATATCCCAATGGGTAAAGCAAACGTTGGCCGGTTTAGCGATGGTGAAGTAACTGTTGAGATTCAGGAGAATGTCCGTGGTAAGGACGTCTTCATCATTCAATCCACTTGTGCGCCTACTAACGACAACCTGATGGAACTGATCGTGCTGTCTGATGCGCTGCGTCGTGCATCTGCTTCACGTATCACCGCAGTAATCCCATACTTCGGTTACGCACGTCAGGATCGTCGTCCACGCTCAGCACGCGTACCTATTACTGCAAAAGTAGTTGCAGACCTGATGTCCAACATCGGTATCGACCGCGTTCTGACAGTAGATCTGCATGCCGACCAGATTCAGGGCTTCTTCTCTGTACCGGTTGATAACGTATACGGCTCTCCAGTTCTGCTGGACGACATCGTCGATCAGGAATACGAAAACTCCATGATTGTTTCCCCTGACGTAGGCGGCGTAGTACGTGCCCGCGCTGTAGCGAAACAGCTGGATTGCGATCTGGCGATCATCGACAAACGTCGTGAGCGCGCAAACGAATCTCAGGTAATGAACATTATCGGTGATGTCGAAGGCCGCACCTGCATCCTGGTGGATGACATGTGTGATACAGCAGGCACCTTGTGCAAAGCTGCACAGGCCTTGAAAGACAACGGTGCAGCACGCGTTGTTGCCTACGCAACCCACGCAGTACTGTCTGGCCCGGCTATCGACAACATCAACAACTCCAAGCTGGATGAGCTGGTTGTTTCCGATACCATTCCGCTGAGCAACGCTGCTCAGGACTGCAGCAAGATCCGTCAGCTGACACTGGCACCTATGCTGGCTGAAGCCGTACGTCGTGTTTGCAACGAAGAATCTATCAGCGCCATGTTCCGATAAAGAACAGCGCTGACCGCTCTGGATCAAAAGTCCGGAGCATACAAGCCCACTAGGGCATCAATCAGCTGCAAAGCTCTGGTCGCGGAGGTTTGCAGTTTTGCTTATTAAAGGTATTTAAAATGTCTGATTTCGTAATTAACGCTGTAGCGCGCGAAGATGAGGGGAAAGGTGCGAGCCGCCGCCTGCGTCGTGCTGGTCTGGTTCCTGGTATCATTTACGGTGGTGATAAGCGCAAAAAGCCTGCTGCTATCTCTATCCCTAACAACGAACTGATCAAAGACATCCAAGATGAAACTTTCTTCTCTTCTATCCTGACTATTAAACTGGATGACAAAGAAGAAAAAGTAATCATCAAAGATCTGCAGCGTCACCCTGCTCGTCCAGAAGTTCTGCACGCAGACTTCCAGCGCATCACCAAAACAACTCAGATCAAGATCGTTGTACCTCTGCAGTTCGCTAACTTCGAAAAATCTGCTGCTGCTAAAGCATCAGCTAAATTCGCAGTTGAAAAGAACACTGTTGAAGTACTGTGTCTGGCTGACAAACTGCCAGAAGCACTGATTGTTGATATGGAAAATGCTGAACTGGGTCAGGTTCTTCACCTGTCCGACATCTCTATGCCAGAAGGTGTTGAGATCGTTGCACTGCGTCGCGGTTCCGACCACGACCAGGGTATCGGTTACGTATACGCTCCACGTGGCGCGAAAGCTGCAGGCTAATTGCCCGCACTATAGCCCGCTAAAGGTACCGGCATGAAGGACAAAATTCAGCTTATCGTAGGCCTGGGAAATCCAGGCGCTCAATACGCTAATACACGCCATAATGCCGGTGCTGA
>NZ_JBFGYC010000086.1:0-10173 GCF_041587635.1 Pontibacterium sp.
CCCGACAAGAGATTCGAATTCGCAGTTTCGCGGCAGTATCGGCCACCACCGTGATACATGGGGTAGCAATATTCAGCATCAGATCAATTGGTGGAGCCCGATTTACCCCATTTCAGATGACAATACGCTGACGTTTTATCCGCACTACTGGTCCACTCCCGTGGCAAACACCACCGCGAGTTGGAGCTTTGAGGCTTTTCGCAAAGCTCGCCAGCAAGCTCAAGCGATATCGGCAAACGCACAGATCGACTATCCCTATGCGCCACAAGCGATGGAGGCGGTGAGTGGTGAAGGGGTTAACGTACTTCTCGACCCCGGTGATCTGCTGTGTTTTTCCAGTGCACATCTGCATGGCAGCAGTGCTGAACCGCGTTCGGGCTTTCGTTTTAATCTCGAAATGCGATCGTTTGGCGAAAAGGATGTTGATCGGGATACACCCCCTGAGAATATCGACAACGCTCAATCCCAACCCAACTACCACTGGTTTAACCGGATCAGCGATGGTGGAAAATATTCGCAATAGCGCGCGGCAGCATAAAGGCGTTGTGTTGGTGTCCCAGAGCGATGTTGGTCATTGGATCGCGCATGGCATTTAAATTAAACTGCTGTATCAGTTAACGAGACGCGTAACACAGATTATGTTTGATCAGTTCCTTTGGTTACCCTTTTTAGTCGCGATTACCGCACTGACCCTGACACCCGGTGTTGATACATTGTTGGTGATGCGTAATGCCGCCCGCGGCGGTCATCGTGACGGACTGTTGACCAGTCTGGGTATCTGTTTAGGGCTGTTCATCCATGCCAGTATCTCTGCGGCGGGGCTTTCCGTCATTCTGCTGGGTTCAGCCGAACTGTTTATGTTGCTCAAACTGGCGGGGGCTGCTTATCTGATCTGGTTGGGTGTGCAAAGTCTGCGTTCGGCGATCAATCGCCAGAAATTGCAGTTTGAACAACCGGACGCTGTTAGCACGATCCCCGCAATCGTCTCGTTGCGAGAAGGCCTGTTGTCCAATGTCCTGAATCCTAAACCAATCATCTTCTACATGGCATTCTTGCCGCAGTTTATCGATCCTGCGTATTCTGCATTGCCACAGGCATTAATGATGGCCACCGTACATTTCACTATCGGTATGCTTTGGCAGGGCTCACTGGTGCTGATGGTCGGGCGTGCCCGTTGTTGGTTGCAGCAGCCACGTGTGGCGAAAGTGCTGGATAGCATCACGGGGGCTCTGTTAATTGGGTTTGGTGCGAAGTTGGCCAGTACCAGTAATTGATCACTTGCTGAGGTGATCAAGGTTATACGCCGTTTTATTGATCGGCTGACGCATGATGAAGTTGGTGATAATCGAATTAACCCCTTCGATGACGGTCAGGTGGTCTAAGAGTAACTGCTGATAGTGATCGAGATCGCGGGTAACCACCTTCAGTAAATAGTCCGACTGGCTGCCGGTAATCAGGTAGCACTCCATAACCTCGGGGATCTGGGCGACGGCATCCTCAAAGGTTTTAAGTTTGTCCTTGGTTTGTTTATCGAGAGAGATCTGCACCAGAATGCTCATCGGCAATCCGATCTTCTTCTGATCCAGTACAACGATCTGTTTCGCGATCAATCCCTTTGCTTCAAGTTGTTTTATCCGCCGTCCACAGGGTGTCTGCGACAGGCCTACCGCGTCGGCTAATTCTGTAATGCTGATACGTGCATCTTTCTGCAATAGCTCCAAAATTCTTCGATCGATCCGGTCCAGTTTTTCCATATTACTCTCGCTTTAGAGGCTGATAGTTTTCATTTCCTATCGACCTGATTGAGTTGCTTGTTGCCCTGAGTTGGCGGGTGATCAGATCATTGCTTGGGTTCAAAAAAGTGATATTTCGATGGGTGTTAGATGCATCCGCTAATAAATAACTATTTTGTGGATTATATCGCTATTTAAGTGTTTTTGTAGTGGCGTTTTTGACCACGATCACTCACGGGCTAGTGCTAGGATTTTGGTCACTACAAGAACAGATCCCAGAGCAGGTCGCGGTCATGAATAACATACAGGTCCAGCACAGTTTAGATGCTGAAGAGAAAGGGTTAGAAAACGCAGAATGGATTGAGGCGCTGGAGTATCTCCGTCGAGAGCAGGGCGAGGATCGCAGTCGTGAGATGTTGCGGTTGTTGCAGGATCATCTGTTGAAGCAGGGTGTGACCCTGCCGGAAGCAACGTTGAATACGCCGTATCGCAATACTATCCCCCCGCATCAGCAGTCCGGCTATCCGGGCAATATCGAGCTGGAACAGAAGATCGAAAATATCATTCGTTGGAACGCGATGGCGATGGTCTTAAAAGCCAATGAAGACGGTTCGGGTGTGGGTGGGCATGTTGCTACGTACCAGTCGGCCGCGACTGCGTTGGAAGTTGGGTTCCACCATTGGTTTCGCAAGCACTCCGAATCCTACGGCGGCGATATTCTGATGGTACAGGCGCATGCCGCACCTGGCATATATGCGCGGGCCTATCTTGAGAATCGCTTGTCAGAGCAACAGGTGAATAATTTCCGCCGTGAGCTGCAGTCCGGTGGTGGTTTACCGTCCTATCCTCACCCGCGCCGGTTACCTGATTTCTGGCAGCTGCCGACGGCATCCATGGGGCTTTCAACGCCTTCTGCCATCTATCAGGCGCGCTTTATGAAGTACCTCGAAAACCGTGGCTTGAAGCCTGATAACGGAGGCAAGGTATGGTGCTTTATCGGTGACGGGGAATCGGATGAGCCGGAAGTGCTGGGCACGATCAACATGGCCACCCGCGAGAATCTGGATAATCTGGTGATGGTCGTGAACTGCAACTTGCAGCGTCTGGACGGTCCGGTGCGGGGCAACGGCAAGATTATTCAGGAGCTGGAGCGTAGTTACCGTGGCGCCGGCTGGAACGTGATTAAAGTGATCTGGGGTAGCGAGTGGGATGAGCTTTTCTCCCGTGATCGGGATGGCCTGCTGCAGGCTCGCATGGATCTTGCGGTGGATGGAGATTACCAGTTCTATACCGTGTCTGACGGGCACACCGTACGTGAGCATTGGATCGATGGTGATGAACGTTTAGCGGAGTTGATGAAAACGCTGAACAATGACGAGATCCGGGTGATTCGTCGCGGCGGCCATGATCGCAAAAAGCTGTACGCAGCCTTTGAGCGTGCAGCCCAAGCCACCGGTCGCCCCACCGTGATTCTGATGAAGACCGTAAAAGGTGAAGGCATGGGCGCCTCTGCGGAAGGCCAGAATACCGCGCATCAGAAAAAACAGTTCAGTGCGGAGGAGCGCATTGCGATTGGTAAACGTTTTGGTATCCCGCTGACCAATGAGCAGATGGCGAAGGCTGAGTTGTACAAACCGGCTGAAGACAGTCCCGAAGCTCAATATCTGCATAAGCATCGCGAAACGTTGGGTGGTTATCTGCCGTCACGTGAAGTGAGGTGTCAGCGTTTAACCGCGCCGCCACTCAGCCTGTTTAAAGCCGCCATCGAAGGCACCAAGCGTGAGCAATCCACCACCATGGCGTTTGTTCGTATGTTGGCGGCGATGCTGAAAGACAAAGAGCTGGGCAAATACATTGTGCCTATCGTGCCGGATGAAGCGCGGACCTTTGGCATGGAGTCACTGTTTAAGCAGTTTGGAATCTATTCCAGCGAAGGGCAGAAATACAAGCCGGTCGATGCCAGTTCTCTGCTGCCGTACAAAGAGGCGAAAGATGGTCAGCTGTTGCAGGAAGGTATCTGTGAGGCCGGTGCCATGGCGTCATTTCTGGCGGCGGGTACGGCTTATGCGAATTTCGCGGTGCCGATGATTCCGTTTTACATCTTCTATTCGATCTTTGGTTTCCAGCGTGTTGGCGACATGATCTGGAGCTGTGCTGATTCTATGGCGAAAGGGTTTCTGGTAGGCGGTACTGCCGGACGGACAACCCTGAACGGTGAAGGCTTACAGCATCAGGACGGCCACTCTCATGTGATCGCATCCACGGTGCCGAATATGCGCAGTTACGATCCTGCGTTTGCCTATGAGCTGGCGGTCATCGTGCGGGACGGTATCGAGCGCATGTATCAGAACGATGAAAACATCTTCTACTACCTGACCTTGTACAACCAGAACTACCCGATGCCAGCCATGCCGGAGGGTGTTGAGGACGGGATTCTCAAAGGGATGTATCGCTATCAGAAAAGCGATAGCACGGGGCAAAAAGTCCATTTGCTGGGCAGCGGCAGTCTGATGCAGGAAGTCCTGAAAGCCGCCGAGATTCTGCAGGGTTATGGCTGCAACGCAGATATCTGGAGCGTGACCAGTTACAACGAGTTGCTGCGTCAGGCGCAGCAGATTGAGCGTCAGAATATGCTGACACCGGAGGCTCCAGAGCAAAATTATATCCAGCAAATGATGGCGGATGAGCAGGGAATTGTGGTGGCCTGCAGCGACTTTATGAAGTCATTACCCACCAGTGTTGCGCGTTGGTTCCCGCAGCCGGTGATCGCTTTGGGTACGGACGGTTTTGGCCTCAGCGAGTCGCGGCCTGATCTGCGAGATCACTTTGAAGTGGATGCACGTTACATTGCCTGGTCGGCGCTGGCCGGGTTGTATCGCGAAGGATCGTTAAGACAGGACGTGCTGATACAGGCGCGGACTGAGCTGAATATTCCTGAGTCAAAATCCGACCCAGTTTCTTTCTAAACGGATTAGCCAACACACACTTTAATTTTGATGAAAACCGCTTGGGTACAGACAGATGTGATGCCTGAGCGGTGTGCTGATTGCGTGGAGATGAGCAATGACAATACACACCATATTTATGCCAGAGACCGATGGAAGCGGTGAAGCCGTCGAGTTGCTTACAATACCCGGTGATGAGGTTTCCGAGGGTGATCCTTTATTGGTACTGGAATCCGATAAAGCCTCCATGGAGGTGCCATCGCCTGTCGATGGAACGGTCAAACGCTGGTTGGTTAAGATGGGCGCAGAGATCGCCACCGGGACGCCTTTGCTGGAACTGGAGTTGCTTCAGACTCAGGCGAATGAAGACGAGCTACGTCTGGAGGAGCCAGTGGTGGAGGCGGCCAAGAAAACACCTGCCGCATCAGAATCTGAGCAGGATGCGGAGATTCAGGAAAAGTCCCAGGTATCCGCACCGTTGGTTCGGCCTCCGGTTATTGCCGTTGATGCAGCTGTCCTGTCGGGGGCTGAGATTTATGCAGGCCCGGCGGTGCGTAAACTGGCGCGCGAACTGGGTATCGATCTGCTGGAACTGTCTGGCAGTGGCAAGCGCGGTCGTATTCTCAAAGAGGATCTGAAAGCTTACGCTAAACAACGTTTGTCTGCAGATAAGCCAAAACCTGCCGTGCAGGGGACGGGGATTCCGGTGATCCCGCTGGACGATTTCACACGATATGGTGAGGTTGAGCAGCAACCGTTATCGGGCATCGCCAAAGCCACTGCAGCGCATATGAGCCGCTGCTGGTTGAACATTCCCCATGTGACCCTGTTCGATGAGGTTGTGATCGATGATATTGAAGCGTTCCGTCGGTCGATTGATCATGAAGCACAGGGCTTACCACGTCGGCCAACGCTGTTGCCGTTTATGATCGCGATTGTTGCCCGGGCGTTGCGCCAGTTTCCACAATTTAATGTGGCGCTTGATCCGGCGAACGACCAGTTGATCAGCAAATCCTACGTTAATATCGGCTTTGCGGTGGATTCTCCAGCAGGGTTAGTCGTGCCCGTTATTCGGGATGCGGATAAAAAGAGTATTCGAGAGCTGACGCTAGACATTGCGGATCTGAGCCAGAGAGCGCGTGATCGAAAACTCGGTGTGGCCGATATGCAGGGCGGCTGTTTCACCATCTCCAGTATGGGAGCCATTGGTGGGACAGGCTTTACGCCAATTATCAACGGGCCTGAAGTGGCGATTCTTGGCATCGCTAAGTCAGCCATCAAACCTGTCTGGGACGGTGATCAGTTTGTGCCCGCGACGATGTTGCCGTTGTGCCTCTCATTCGATCATCGGGCGATCAATGGCGGTGATGCGGGGCGATTTATGGCCTGTGTTCATGCCATGTTGACGGATGTTCGGCAGGCGTTGCTCTAACGCCAAGCGGGTAGTGTCTGATAAGCTGCTATCCGCTTGCTCACATTTGATAATGGAACTATTCAACGGGGACGCAGTATGGCAAGTGTAGAATATTATTTCTGTCTCAATTCACCTTGGTCATTGTTTGCAGCAGAGCAGCTACTCAGTGTGCGATCTGATCTTGATTTCGATCTGACGGTTAAACCCATCGAAATTGCTCGCCTGTTTGATGAGACCGGCGGACTGCCATTGAAGAAACGGTCTCCCAACCGGCAAAAATATCGGTTGCAGGAGTTAACGCGTTGGAGCCAGCGTTTGGGTATTCCCATCAATTTGCACCCCGCACACTATCCTTGTAACGAAGCGTCTGCTGACGCACTGGTTTTATCTGCTGAACAAGAAAAAGGTCAGGGGTTGGAGATGGCAATCAGTATCGGTCGCGGTTTGTGGTGTGAGGATGCAGATATCGCTGATCCGGACTTTATCGCTTTACAGGCTGAGAAGTTTGGTCTGTCTGAGATTGTGGATCAGTCTCAAACGGCGGCGATGTTGGCGCAAAATACCGCTGAACTGATCGAAAAGGGCGGTTTTGGTGTGCCTACATTCATTGTGGGTGAACAGGTATTTTGGGGGCATGATCGGATCGATTTCTTGATTGAAGCGCTGAGTTAACAACGCAGCGTGTCATCTTTCCTCTGAAAGGCAGTGATTTCAAACTGCATCGTGATGTGGTGCGATGAAGTCACTGCCTTGGTTATGTTGCCGCTTTATGACGCATAGTTCTGCGGAAAGAGTGCTCGCTTCGTCTCTTCATCCACCTCAGTTTTAAAGTTGATATTGCTGCCAGTGGCGCGGGCTTTGGCGACGGCTGGACGTGCATCAACGGATTGGAACCAGCGATTCAGGTTGGGGTAGTGTGCCAGTTCGCCTTCACCCAGCACGGGGATCACCTTATCAATCCAACCCCATGCGGCAATATCGACAATAGAATAGGTATCACCCACGATAAATTCCCGATCGGCGAGGCGATCATCAAGAATCTGGTAATGTCGCTGCGCTTCACGACGGTAACGATTGATCGCATAGGGACTCTTTTCCGGTGCTGCATGCTGGAAGTGAACCGCTTGTCCGGAATAGGGACCCAAACCCGATGCGATAAACATCAGCCAGGACAGCAACTGACCTCGGTCTTCTTCCTTAACGAGGAATTGGCCGGTCTTTTCCGCCAGATATAGAAGAATCGCATTGGAATCGAAGACAACGGTTCCGTTATCGTCGATGGCGGGGACTTTACCGTTTGGGTTAATCAGCCTGAAGTCAGAAGCATGCTGCTCGCCTTTGCGGGTGTCCACAGGAATGAGTTCATACTCCAGACCGGATTCAGCGAGAAACAGAGCGACCTTCATTGGGTTAGGCGTCGGGTGAAAGTAAAACTTCAACATGATGGTATCCTTTAAACTGAGCAGCGTTTTGGGTGCTTAGGATTTATGCGTTTTCGAGTTTCAATACCGCATCGATATCGCATGCTTCATGACGTTCTGCGAGCATTTCCCAAGGTTCTCCCCACGTACGATTAACAATGGTACCACGCTGTACGGCCGGACGTTGCGCAATGTCTTCTGCCCAGCGTTGAACGTGTGTGTAGGTTTCTGCATCTAAAAATTCCGCAGCGTTGTAAGCAGTCCCTCGTACCAGGTTGCCATACCACGGCCAGATTGCGATGTCCGCGATACTGTAGTGGTCCCCTGCAATGAAACGTGTTTTCGCGAGCTGCTTATCGAGCAGATCAAGCTGACGTTTCACTTCCATGGTGAAGCGATCGATAGCGTACTCAATTTTTACAGGTGCGTAAGAATAGAAGTGTCCAAAGCCGCCACCGAGGTATGGGGCCGAGCCTTGTAGCCAAAACAACCAGTTAAGAACTTCTGTACGTTCCGGAAGACTTTGGGGTAGGAAAAGCCCGAACTTTTCCGCCAGATACAGCAAAATCGCCCCTGATTCGAATACCCGTACCGGATGTTCGCCGGAATAATCCAATAAGGCCGGAATCTTCGAATTAGGGTTCACATCCACAAAGCCGCTGGAGAACTGATCGCCTTCCCCAATACGAATAAGGTGAGCGTCGTATTCCGCTTCTTGCAGGCCGAGAGCTAGTATCTCTTCCAGCATAATGGTGACTTTCTGACCATTGGGCGTGCCCATTGAATACAGCTGCAGGGGATGTTTGCCCTGAGGCAGAGTGACTTCATGGGTTGCGCCAGATACCGGGCGATTGATCTTGCCCCAATCGCCGCCGTTTTCAGCGTCGAATGTCCAGACCTTGGGTGGTACGTATTCGTTGGTCATAATCATCTCAAAAATCTAAGTTTCAGAAAGCGGTCGCCTCAGCTATACATTCAGACCTGAACTCGCGATCAACTTGAAAGACTGTTCATTTTTCATATCCTATCTGGACTAGAACAGTCGTTCAAGTTAAAATTTGATCAAATGTTCAAACGGTGATGAGATGCCTAATCCTGCAAGACATGATCGACAAGCCACAGTTATAAGGGCGACTCACCTTTTCTGGGAGAAGGGCTTCCACGGGACCTCTATGCGTAATCTTCAGGAGCATATTGATATGCGCCCGGGGAGCATCTACGCGACTTTTGGAAGCAAAGAGGGACTGTTTAAGGAGACATTGCAGTATTACACCCAATCCGGTGTTGCCCGTTTGTCTGAATACACGGATACGTTTTCATCACCACTCGATGCGTTAAGGCACTTTATTCGAGGTATTGTGCAGGGTTGTGATACCGCACCCAGTGAGATGTGCATGCTTGTTAAAACGGTCTCTGAACTGACTGAAGACAACATGGAGTTGTTAAAGGAAGCCAAGCGGCTGCTGGGTGTAATGGAAAGCGCGTTTGCGGCTGTGCTGCTCAAAGCGCAAGAACAGGGCGAGTTGGATCGAAACAAGGATGTAAGACGCATGGCACGTTTTTTACAGATGCAGCTGATCGGGCTGCGTGTTTATGCCCGCTCAAATAATGATGAAAAGGTTGATGAACTGGTCGACGATATTCTGAACTGTTTGACCTAGTGAGCGACGGGCATGGCCCTTACCTCTATCGACTTTTCCATCTGTGCTTTTAGAGCCTTCCCCTCTTAGGACCTCTCCGGTGGCTCCGTGTTTGGTACAGTATGGCCCGGCATATCAGGTTATTTCCCTGTCGTTATCTATCGTTATCTCGATGAACGCCCAACATATTCTATTTCCTTTGATGTAAGGTCCTGACGATGTTTGCAGAAATTTTTTCCATCTTGGCCCCCGTTTTTGTGTGCGTTGGGATTGGTTATGCCTGGTCCCGAAGTGGGAAGGATTTTGATACCTCGCTTGTGACAGCCATCGTCACCTATTTTGCAACGCCGTGTCTGGTTTTTTATGCGTTGGCAACGGTTGAGCTGGATCTGTCAAAGTTGTGGAGTATGGGGCTGGCTGCCCTGATCGCCAATGTGGCATTTGTTCTGATTGGTGGTGCAGTACTGGCGGCGTTCAAGCTACCACAACGGGCATTTCTTCAGGCGTTAACCTGGCCCAACGTGGGTAACGTTGGGTTGCCTTTGTGTTTATTGGCATTCGGTGAGGAGGGGCTTGCGCTCGCGATAGCCTTCTTTACGGTCTACGTGGTGTTGCAGCTGACGCTGGGGGTTGCTTTTGTTTCAGGTAGCTTTTCGCCTAAATCACTGCTGAAAATGCCGATTATTCCGGCCACCGTACTGGCTTCGGTTTTTCTGTTTGGCAATTTCGAGGTACCTAAGTGGCTGTTTAATACCACCAAGCTAATTGGTGACCTGACCATACCACTGATGCTGTTTACGTTAGGTGTATCACTGGCCAGCTTGAAGATGGGGAGCCTGAAAACCGCCATCGCTTTATCTCTTTTACGCCTTGGCATGGGGTTTGGTGTGGGGATCGGCATTGTTGCAGGCATGGGCTTTACAGGACCGGCCGCAGGTGTCGTTATTGTGCAATGTGCTTTGCCCGCGGCGGTATTCAGTTACCTGTTTGCCCAATTATACGATCAGCGCCCGGAAGAGG
>NZ_JBFGYC010000087.1:0-10130 GCF_041587635.1 Pontibacterium sp.
GACCCACAATGATGCCGACCGTTGCTGCACATACCGCCTGTAAGAATCCCAGTAGGGAGGAGGCGGTGCCCGCAATATCGGAAAACGGTGCGAGTGCGCCGCCCATCGATAATGGCATCACAATGCCAACGCCAACCATAAAGAGCACCTGCATCGCGATCAGCCATGCCAGCGTATCTTTTTCCATTAATGAAGGAATCGCCATGGCAATGCCGGCGACAGCCGCAGTGCAGGCGCCCTGCATCAGCATCTTGCGTTGGCCCACGTAGACGCTGAATCGCTGAACCAGCTGAGTGCCGGTCACGTATCCACACACGACCAGTGCAAAATAGAGTCCGAAGTGTTCTTCAGCGACGCCAAAGAAGTTAATCAATACAAAGGAGGATGCTGACAAGAAGCAGAACAGGCCTGAATAGACAAAGCTGCAGCTCAGGGTGTAGCCGATATATTCACGATGCTTCAGCAGTCGCTTATAGGAGGTCATGACCGTTGTCAGGTTAAACGGTTTCTTGTATTCCTCTTTCAAACTCTCTTGTACCTTCAGGCCGTACACCGCCATCAGTACAAAGCCGAAAAAGGCGAGGAAGAGGAAGATAGCCTGCCAATCGAACCAGATGATCAAACCCCCGCCAAATACGGGTGCAATGGCAGGTGCCAGTGCCATGATGGTGCCAATCAGCGCCAATACCGGTGCTGCTTTTTCCGGTCCGTGTATATCCCTTACCATCGTACGGCCCAATACCGGGCCACCGCATGCACCTAATGCTTGAACAAAACGGTAGACCATCAGCTGTTCCACGGTTTCGGCCATCGCGCAGCCGATGGATGCCAAAGAGAAGATGGCCAGACCTGCCAGCATAATTGGCTTGCGTCCGAAACGATCTGCAAGAGGGCCATACAAAAGCTGTGCAACCGCAAAACCAGCAAAGAACACGGATAACGTCAGCTGCATCTGATCAACGCTGGTATTCAGGTCGTCGGTCATGCGGGGCAGGGCAGGTAGATACATGTCCGTGGACAGAGGTCCCAGCGCTACGGCTGCGGCCAGTGTCAGTATGGTGGCGATGGATTGCGGTGAGAACATGATCGCTCCGATATCAGGCGGGAAAAATGGCTGACAGGTTATACCACTGTTTAAACAAAAAAAGCAGGCTCAAATGGCCTGCTATTAAAGTGCAAAGAAACTGATCTGTACCAGAATGACGTATCAGACGCCATTCTGATCATTATTACTCGGTGTCAGGAACGGTCAGGCCCAGGCGGGTCAGTACGTCATTTACCAAGCCTTCCCATTCATTCAGGCGCTGATCGTTGGTTTTGGTGATCAGGCCATAGGCACGAAAACGGTCGTTGTGCTGAGAATCGGAACGACCAAAGGTTGCTGCTACTTTTGGATACCAGAACTCAACAGCGACCTGTGCCGCATCGGTGCCATTACGATCGATCAGATCCTGCAGGCCTCGTTCCCCCAGTTCTGCATGACGGGATTCACCTTCAGCTACGGCGCGCATCGCGTCGGCCAGTGGGGCATAGGATGCGTTGCGCAGTTCTTTCAGCTGGATGCCTGATGCGGCAGCCATTAACGCGTTCATGACCAGGGCATCTGTCCAACCCTGTAGCGGGTAGTGGAATACATTCAGGCGTTTGTCACCGCCAATACGGCGATTACCCAGGTCCAGATAGCGGCTCAGGCGGGCTTCCCAGGCATGAGAGGCAACATAGAGACGGTTATCGACACCAAACTCTTTCAGCAAAGTCAGTACTTTTTCAGCATGGTCAAACTTATCTGCAACGATCTGCGCAGCAACCTGACGCTCACGCAAACCCGGGCCTTCGTTGATCTGTTCTGCGAAACCTGCAGCACCTGCAAGTTCAGAATCCACGAAGACAACCATCAGGCGCATCAGTTCAGCACGGTATCCTGAAGAGATCTCTTCACCCGCCTGAATCTTTTCACCGTTAGCGATGCGTTCGATTAGTTTTTTATCATCCATTGCCATAAGAGAAGCCTCACTCTTTTTGAGGGTGTAGCGCGAATGCGGTTGCGCGCCTATGTCATTATTTTTTTGGACCATGATTGCTCTGACTGTGAACCCAATCCGGGCTGTATGTGTGCTTTCTACACAGGTCCGGTGTTTAGACAATCGCTCAGTCAAAGCAATAACCTGTCATAACGCAAGGTTAACCCAAAAACCAAAAGAGATACAAGAATATTAATTGATAATAAACTTTTCGTATCATAAAGTTTGGTGTATCGTTTGGATTATTGGCATTAATAGAAGCCCATAGATTAAGCAGAATAAAAGGGTAGGCGAGGGTTTATGACAGATATCGCGATTCTGGTAGGTACTGAATCAGGCAATGCACAAATGGTGGCTGACGCACTGCAAGAGGTGCTGGAAGAAGCACATGAGGTCGCGCTGCACGAAGAGCCAGACTATGACGAGCTGGATTTTTCCAGCCGCGATGTGCTGATCATCAGCTGTTCAACACATGGAGATGGTGAGCTACCAGATAACATCATTCCGCTGTGTGATGCATTGAAGGAACAGAAACCGGATCTGTCTCACATTCGATACGGCATCGTTGCGCTGGGTGATCAAACCTACCACCAGACATTTTGTCAGGCTGGCAAAGATGTGGATGCGTTGTTAGCCAGCTTAGGTGCGGTGCGCGTAGGTGAGCGTTTTGAAGTGGATGCCTGCACTCAGCCGCTGCCTGATGAGGATGCGCGTGACTGGGTACGTGATTGGGCAGAACAGCTGTAGTAAAAGGTTGTAAACGTCGCCGCATACTTAATACGGACGATACGTCGAAAACGAATATCAAAAGGCTACGCCCATCAGGTGTGGCCTTTTCTGTACCTGATACCCCAAAAATGGTGTATCAAACGAAACGCGTGTCGAAACATGCATTGCTTATAAATCGTATTCCGCAATAATGCGAAAGCGCGTTAGGTCATCAGAACAATAACAAGTAGCTATTATCAACCGGTTGTCGGTTTTGTGAAGTGGAAGAACCGGCACAGAGTGGGATTTATTATGAGCCAGAACCTGTTTGAGAAACACCAGGACACCCTGAAGGGTGCATTGAACGCCATTCACTCACGTGATTACTTCAGCCCTTACCCGGAAAACCCAAGTCCGCGTAAATACGGCGAGACTGCGAATAAAGACGGCGAGAACGCTTTCAAAGCGTACATCGGTCAGGCGTTTGAGCTGGATATGCCGGGTATCACCGGCACTGCGGGTAGTGAAAAATCCCCGTACGGTTTTGACCTGGACGTTCAGTACCCGCTGGTTGATCTGGATGTTCTGTTGCCAGCGATGAAAGATGCGCAGAAAGCATGGCGTGATGTGGGTGTTGAAGCCCGTGCCGGTATCTGTCTGGAAATTCTGGAGCGCATCAACAAGCGCAGCTTTGAGATCGGTTACGCCGTAATGCACACCTCCGGTCAGGGTTTCATGATGGCGTTTCAGGCCGGTGGCCCACACGCACAGGACCGTGGTCTGGAAGCGGTTGCTTACGCCTATGAAGCGATGACCTCTGCACCGGGTGTTGCGACCTGGACCAAACCACAGGGTAAGCACGATCCGCTGGTACTGGATAAGAAATTTACCGTGGTCGGCCGTGGTGTTGGTCTGGTGATCGGTTGCTCCACTTTCCCGACATGGAACACCTACCCGGGTCTGTTCGCCTCTCTGGTAACCGGCAACCCGGTGGTTGTTAAGCCGCACCCTGCAGGCATTCTGCCCGCGGCTATCAGCATCAAGATTGCACAGGAAGTACTGGTAGAGAACGGTCTGCCAGCACACCTTGTCTCTATGGTGATCGATGAAGACGCAACTCAGCCATGCACCATGGAACTGGCACAGCGTGATGAAGTTCGCCTGATCGACTTTACTGGTAACACCTGGTTTGGTGACTGGCTGGAAAACAACTGTCCGCAGGCGCAGGTGTATACCGAGAAAGCGGGTGTGAACACCATCGTCATCGACTCCACGGATGATTTCAAAGGCATGGTACGCAACCTGTCTTTCACTCTGAGCCTGTACTCCGGCCAGATGTGCACCACGCCGCAGGATATCTTTGTACCCGCGGGCGGTATCGAGACCGATCTGGGTCACAAGTCCTTCGATGAAGTGGCTGAAGCAATCTCTACTGGTGTGACTAAGTTCCTGTCCGATCCTGAGCGTGCCGCGATGGTGCTGGGTGCGATTCAGGCGCCCGTAACCGCGCAGCGTATCGAAGACAGCAAAGGTCTGGGTACCGTGATCCGTGATTCCGAGCCGATGGAAAACCCATGGTTCAAGGATGCACGTGTGCACAGCCCGCTGATCATGACCATCGATGCAGATAAAGAAGAGACGTACATGGAAGAGCTGTTTGGTCCGATCTCCTTCGTGATCAAGACGGACAGCACTGAGCAGAGTATTGCGCTGGCGAACAAAGCGGTGAAGAACCACGGTGCGATCACCATGGGTTGCTACTCTTCCAGCGACGATGTACTGGATCAGATCGAAGAAGCCTCTCTGGATGCGGGTGTTGCGTTGTCCTGCAACCTGACCGGCGGTGTCTTTGTAAACCAGAGTGCTGCGTTTTCTGACTTCCACGCCACCGGCTGTAACCCAGCGGCGAATGCGTGTCTGTCGGATCTGGCCTACGTTGCGAATCGCTTCCGCGTGGTGCAGAGCCGCCGTCACCCGAAATAATCAGTCATTGATCATGATAGGGCGGTATTTATTGCAGCATGACGGTCTTCAGTCATATTGCTCTGTTATCGAATTGTTATAAGGGTATTCCCGACCTTCGGGTCGTGTTATAAGAGGGCAAGAGCCCTCTTTTTTGTGTTTGGAGATATGGAATGAAAGTTTACGCTATCGATGGCATTACGCCGGTTATTGATCCGACAGCCTATGTGCATCCGACCGCTGTATTGATTGGTGATGTCATTATTGGCCCGCGTTGTTACGTAGGACCTGCAGCTTGTTTGCGGGGCGATTTTGGTCGTCTGGTGCTCAAAGAGGGTGCCAATATTCAGGATACCTGTGTCATGCACGGTTTTCCGAACAGCGATACGGTCGTAGAAGAAGATGGTCATATTGGTCACGGCGCAGTGCTGCACGGATGTACCATCAAAAAGAATGCGCTGGTGGGTATGAATGCGGTGATCATGGACGGTGCCGTAGTGGGTGAGTCCTCCATTGTTGCTGCGATGGGGTTTGTAAAAGCGAAGTTCGAAGTGCCTGACCGTACGCTGGTGGCGGGTTCTCCGGCGAAAGTTATTCGCGAACTGTCAGAAAGTGAAGTTTCCTGGAAAAGCGCAGGTACGCGTCAGTATCAGGATCTGGCCGTGCGTAGCCTGAATACGATGGAAGAGGTGGATGCTCTGACTGAGGTTGAGGCGGATCGTAAGCGTCTTGAGATCAATGTTGATGAAGTCATTCCGCTTTATAAGTTGAAAGAGCAGCAGTCGCAAAAAGCAGACTAAGTTATACCTTTGCCATGAAATTGCCTCCATATACTGCTATACAAAGCTAAGGGCTAGCGTTTGAAATGATTGCGTAGCTACAAAAAGTGTAATCATTTCAATTGACTGCTTCCGTTACGTCAAAAACCGATATAAGGATGTTGTGATGTTTGGCTTTGAAATTTCAGTTGGAGTTATTGTTGTCTTCGCGCTCGCGTTGATCTTCTCGGGTGTAAAGATGGTGCCTCAGGGGTATAACTGGACGGTTGAGCGGTTTGGGCGCTACACCCGAACGATAACGCCAGGGCTCCACCTGATCATTCCGTTGATCGATCGTGTCGGTAGCAAAGAGAATATGATGGAGCAGGTACTGGATGTACCACCACAGGAAGTGATCAGTGCTGACAATGCACAGGTCACGACAGATGCTGTTTGCTTCTTTCAGATTCTTGATGCGGCCATGGCGAGTTATGAGGTAAACGATCTCTACCGTGCGATGCAGAATCTGGTTATGACCAATATTCGTGCCGTTCTGGGTTCATTGGAGCTGGATGCCATGCTCTCCAATCGCGACACGATCAATAGTCAGCTATTGGCGAAGGTGGATGAGGCGACTGATCCATGGGGTGTCAAAGTGACCCGTGTAGAGATTCGCGATATCTCTCCTCCACAAGACCTGGTTGATGCGATGGCTAACCAGATGAAAGCGGAACGTGAAAAGCGTGCCGCTATTTTGCAGGCCGAAGGTGAGCGTGAGGCTGCGATCAAAGTGGCAGAAGGTCAGCGTCAGGCACAAATTCTGATCGCAGAAGGTGAAAAAGAAGCGGCGTTTCGTGTGGCTGAAGCCCGTGAGCGTGAGGCAGAGGCCGAAGCCCGCGCGACCGACATGGTATCCAAAGCGATTAGCGAAGGTAATCCGCAAGCGTTAAACTACTTTGTCGCGCAGAAGTATGTCGAAGCCTTGGGGCAGATTGCTTCTGCGGACAATGAAAAAGTTGTGCTGATGCCGTTAGAGGCAAGTAGCGTCATCGGGTCTGTGGCGGGTATCGGTGAGATACTCAAGTCTGTGAAGAACTAGTGGAGCGTACCGTTGTTTGATGTGATTACCACGTGGCACTGGCTGACATTGGCCGTTGTCCTACTCATCTTGGAAGTTCTCGGTACCAGCGGTTTTCTGCTGGGCATTGCCGTGGCTGCATTTGGTATGTCCGGGATTGTTGCGCTGGAGCTTCTGCCTGAGTGGCAGCATCAGCTGCTGGTCTTTTCCTTGCTGTCGGTTGTCTTTACGTTGGTGTACTGGAAGGTGTTTCGCGGTTTCAATGATAAATCAGCCGAGCCGCTGCTCAATGATCGTGCCGCTCAGCTGATTGGTCGCCGTCTGGTGTTGGAAGAAACGCTGGTGGGCGGTCAGGGGCGTATCCGTGTGGGAGACACGCTCTGGAAGGCTGAAGCCGATGATGAGTTAGAGGCCGGAGCAAAAGTAGAAATTTTTGGCAGTGAAGGGATGACGCTGAAAATTCGATCGATCGCTTAGGTTAAACCCATATCTTGCATGAAGCGGTACCGATGATGTCGGGCCGCTTCACCTCTGTTGTACTAGATCCATCTCTGTTTAATCCATCTCCGAGCACTTATCCGCCCGTTATTGCCTCTATGTTTTCTGTGGCAATGATGTGGGAGTCCGTATTGCGCTGTTGGTTCTCTTTTTCTGGCTGGTAAAAGTGTGGCCAATAGGTTTGTACAACGGCACCTTTAGAATCCATGGTGTGACACGTATCGAGCATCGGTGGCTTTTGATCGCCATCAGACCAGCCTTCGAGCGCTTCTCGTTCATGGTGGGTTGCCTGGAATGCTGTTGTTGCAACAGGACCGAGTAGCTCAAGCAGGTGGGTGCAGCCATGTACACCGCTGAACATATCGCGCGTGAGTTTGGTGAAGCCAGGTTTTATCTGAGTGCCTATAAGTTGTTTATATGCGCTGGTAATACTTGGGCAGCCCCGGAAAGGGGTTGCGTCCATACTGGCGGCCACGTCGAGTATATTCAGGTCCAGATCGATGGTGAGCCTGATTGACATGTTGTGGACAGGTTCGCCTGCGGGCAGTATGCCGTCGTCACGATCCTTTAGTTCAATGGCAAAGTTCTTGGTATCCAGCAGATGTCCTTCGATGTCCCACAAGCCGTCTTCACGCTTATAACCTTCGCAGATGACACGTCGGGTGTGTTGTTGAACTCGGTTTGCAGGGGGTGGTAATGGCATGATGATCTTACTCTGATACAGATAACTAAAAAGCCGCGCAGGCATTGCCTGGCGGCTTCATGGTGTTTCTTTAACGGGCAGTGTGCTTAATCGAGCAGCGCCAGCATTTCAGGAATGCGATTGAACTTCTCGCGAGGTTTATCGCCTTCTGCACGGCGGACTTCTGCTTCATTGATCGTCTGCCAGTCAGAGAAGCCCACTGTGCGTACGTTGCGTTCATCCAGCAATGCAGCAATTTTGTTAAAGCCCGCTTTGTCTCCAGCGGGCGTGTTTGCTTCTAAATCGGCAATAATCTGCTTGGCAACACCCATGGAGTCTGCTCGGTTGGCGGGGATAACACCTTGTGGGCCACGTTTACACCAGCCAGAGGTGTAGACCCCGTCTTCTACTCGCCCTTCCTCATTGCTGACGATGCCGCGTCCTTCATCGAATGGCATGCCTTCGATCGGTTGGCTGCGGTAACCAATAGCAGAGATGACTGTTTGCACGTCCAGATCAAAGGTTTCTCCAGTCCCTGTTGCACGGCCGTCTGTAATTTGATTTTTCTCCAGACGTAAGCCAGTCACTGTGCCGTTTTCACCCAAGATTGCAGTTGGGGAAGCGCAGAACATAATATGCAGACGAACCGGTTTGGAGTCGGCTGCGTTTTCGGCATAACCACGCAATGTTTCCAGATTCTTCTCAACGGCTTTCGCCGCTTTCGGGTCGAAGTCTTCAGGCAGTGCAGCAGGAAGTTGTGCAGGATCAACCAGTGCGACACAGCGTTCCAGCTCTGCAAATTCACTGAGTTCAGCATTGGTGAAGCTAGCTTCAACAGGACCACGACGACCGATTAGATAGATGTCCTGCACCGGAGATTCAGCGATCGCTGTCACGGAATCTGCTGTGATATCGGAGCTTCCCATCTCTTCAGCTGTTTTTGCAAGAATGCGGGAGATGTCCAGTGCAACGTTGCCGTTGCCAATGATTGCGATACCTGAGCTGTCGAGCTTCGGATTCAGGTCGGCGTGATCCGGGTGGCCGTTATACCAGGCAACGAAAGCACCTGAGCCGTAAACGCCGTTCAGGTCTTCGCCGTCAATGCCCAGATCGCGATCCTGCAGAGCGCCGATGGTAACCGCGATAACGTCGTATTGGTCTTTCAATTCCTGATAGGTGATATCGTCGCCAATATTTACATTGCCGACAAAGCGTACATTGTCGCGGGAAAAGGTACGTTCAAACTGGCGGACAATGTTTTTGGTGCCCTGATGGTCAGGGGCAACACCTGCACGCACGAGTCCAAAAGGTGTTGGGAGGCGGTCAAAAATGTCTACCTGAGCATCGGCCACCTTTTTAGAAAGCATATCCGCAATATAGCAACCTGAAGGGCCGCTACCGATGATAGCGATGTTGATCATATCGTTGTCTCCGGGGTAAATCGTGACCGGATCTGTGAGATCCGGGTCTCTTATTATGTTTGGGCTCCAGCGGCCGCGTGTTAATCTGTGCGAAAGATGTCATCGGTTTCAGCCAGAGTATTGCGGCTAGTTAGCTAATTGTGCGTGTTGTCAGATGGTCGGGGAGCGACCGAAGGGGCCGTCAAAGGCCGCCAAATCGTTTATAGAAACGCGGTGCTGCTTCAGGCAGTGGGCCGTCGGCTGTTTCCTGCGTTTCTGACAGATATTCTTCCGCTTTTACCTGCACCATACGGTATATGTTGCGTGCCAGAATGCGGGCTGAGGTACCGGCCCATTCGGCAGGGAGCAATTTTTCTGGTAGCTGCGGGTCGCGTAACAGAACACGACGGTAGTGATGGATCATCAGTGTTCGCAGCTGGAAACATTGTTCCGGGTCCAGTTCTTCCGCGCTTTCCAGTGCGCGAAGGATCGGGCGAAAGCGCTCCAGAAAGGTTTGATAATCTTCAGCCAGTTGTTGCAGGTTCCAGCACTCATGCACCAGTTCTTTGAGCGGTGCGGAGGTTTGTGTGCCAATAAGTTGTGACTCCATATGGATCACTTCACCATTGACGCATAACTCTTGCAGGGTGCTGTTTACTTCTGCCATTTCTGCCATGGGATGCGCCATGACGCTGGGTGCAATGTTACCAAAACCGAGCCATTCCAGCTCTTTTTTGACAACCTTTCTTAGCTCGACATCTAATTGTGTCGTAATGACCATATCCCACTTTCCATCCCATTCTGGATAGAGTTCGGCGTAGATACGACGGAATGCGCTCTCAAATCGACGACGCCCGGTATCCGTGAGGCTGTAGTAACTACGTCGACCAACCTGCGTTGAGGTCAGCCATCCTTCCTTGGTCAGTCGGAAGATAGATGTACGCACCAGTCGCTGATTCAGTCCGAGTGGCTCAAGCAGTTTAATCAGGCTGCCAAGCCAGACAGTGCCGCCTCGCGGGGAGA
>NZ_JBFGYC010000088.1:0-10028 GCF_041587635.1 Pontibacterium sp.
CGGATCCAACGCCAACGGATCCAACGCCAACGGATCCAACGCCAACGGATCCAACACCAACGGATCCAACACCAACGGACCCAACACCAACGGACCCAGCACCAACGGACCCAACACCAACGGACCCAACACCAACGGATCCAACGCCAACGGATCCAACACCGACGGATCCAACACCGACGGATCCGACACCAACGGATCCAACACCTCCGGTTCCACCGCGCGATAACGTGGATAGGCAGCCGGGAGCACCCGCAGGTCAAGAGCGAACTCCGATTGATCCGGGAACTCCAGAATTACCGGAAGCAGGTGACGATCCGATTCGTCCGGTCGCTCAACCATTGCCTGATCTAGCATTGGATTTCGGTAATGATGCACGGGACAACACACCCGCTGCTCCGGCGCCAGCTCCTGCAAACGGTGAACAACCATTTGATCCAAATCCGTTTGGTCCTACAGCTGCTGGTGGAGAGCGTGATACGACTGCGCCACGGGGCACTGAACGGGCACTGCTGCCCGATGGTCAGTTCATCGAAGTCCTGCCACGTAACGCTAATCTGACCGATTACACACTGGATATCGGCCTGAATCTGGACGATCAGTTGGGATTGGTGAATACCCGTTTCAGCTATGAAGTGCCTGCCGCCGCCTTTGTCTTTACTTCCGGCGGTGAAAGCTTCGTGGGAGAGCTGAGCTTACGTGCGGTACAGGTGGATGGTTCCCCATTACCTGCGTGGCTGAGCTTCGATGACGAGGGGGCGGTATTTAGCGGGGTTCCCGGTGAGAACGATGAAGCGGTGATCGAGATTCGAGTGATTGCCGAGTCGGCTGATGGCCAGAAAGCATCCGCCGTGTTCCAGATAAAGGTGAGTGATCAGCCGGGTGAAAATCCACAGGCCTCAGCGCCTGAAAATACCGAGCAGGCCGGGGAAGAACTGGCCTCAGAGCAGACTGTCGACATGGAAATCGTCGCAGGTAAGGCGGGACTCAGTGATCAACTGGCGCAGCATGCTGCTCTGGAGACCACGGCCGCAGAGCAGCAGTTGCTGAAGCAACTGGCTCAGTTCAACTTTGACCAGACGCCTGCGTCGTAACCTACAAGAAAAAGATTCCGAGCCATGAATAAACGTATTTTTACACTTGCACCACTCAGCCTTGCCATGCTTTTAGCGGGATGCAGCATTGCACCGCAACCGATGAGCGTACAGGAGCTTGATACCCGTATGCGCGACGATCGCATTCGGATGTTTGCCAACCAGCCCCAGCGGATCGAAAACCTGACACTGGAGCAGGCGATCGATATGGCGGTGAATAACAACTTCGATCTGCGTCAGAAAATGATGGAAGAAGCGATTGCCAACCGTCAGTTGGATCTGGCGCACTACGACATGTTGCCAGAACTGGTTGCCTCAGCGGGTTATACATCACGTAGTAATCAGGCGCTGTCTCGCAGCGTGGATGCCAATGGCAACGCGTCTAACACCTTCTCGACCTCTCAGGACCGTGACATCACCACAGCCAGTTTGAGCACAGTGTGGAACGTGTTGGATTTTGGTGTGAGTTACTATCAGGCACAACAGTCAGCAGATCAGGTGCTAGTTGCAGAGCAACGTCGCCGTAAAATCGTACAGAATCTGGTGCAGCAAGTGCGGTCCATGTATTGGAATGCCGTGGGTGCCCAGTACCTGCAGTCCAAAGTTGCCCCGCTTCTGATCAATGCACGTGAAGCCTTGGAGAAGGCTGAAAAAGTCGGCGCTGAGCAGCTGATGAATCCACTGGATTCGCTGCGCTATCGTAAGGACCTGCTCGAAATTATCCGTCAGTTGGAAGGCCTGCGTGACGAATTGAGCAAAGCACGTCCTGAACTGGCAACACTGCTGGGGCTGGCGCCGGGCACCCATCTGGATCTCGCAGTGCCTGCCCAGTTCACGCTGTTACAGCCGGAACTGAAATACTCCCTTGAAGAGATGGAAGATATCGCGCTGAGCAACCGTCCGGAGCTGATCGAAGCGAACTATCAGCGCCGTATTTCCGCATTGGATACACGTAAAGCGATGGTGCGTTTGTTGCCGGGGATCGAGGTGGATCTGGGGCACTACTACGACAGCAACAGCTTCCTGGAAAACAGTGACTGGAGTCAGGGTGGTGTCCGCATCTCCTGGAACTTGTTCAACCTGCTGCGTGGCCCGAAAGATGTCGATCTGGCCAAAGCCCGTGAAGCGCTGGCAGACAGTCAGCGTATGGCGATGAACATGGCGGTGTTGTCACAGGTGCACGTATCCTGGCTGGACTACCAGAGCCTGGCGCGTGAGTACGATCGTGCCCGTGAGTTGTCTGAAATTGGGACTGAGATCCATGTCCGGATGAAAGACCGTCAGGCCGGTTCTGTGCAGTCACGCATGGAAGAGATCAAGTCAGCGACCAGTGCATTGACTGAAGAACTGCGCATGTTCCGCGCGTACGCCGGATTGCAGGAAGCGTACGGTCGTGTGAAAGCAACGTTGGGCAAAGATGATATGAACGATGTTGTGGGTGGCTTTTCTATCCCGGAACAGTCGCCCGTGGTTGTTGAACCACAGCCAGACACTGAGCAGGCTGTTGCTGCTGTGATCCCTGAAACACCGGAATATGATGCTGAACAGGCGTCTGCCGAGTTGTTGGCAACCATCGATCGTTGGGCTGATGCGTGGCGCAACAAGGATGTAACGACCTACCTGAATCAATACACATCGGACTTTCCGGGCAATGCCCGTGCACACAGCCGCTGGGCGAAAGAGCGTAGCATGCGTTTGCAGGAACCGCGTTATATCGAGCTGGAACTGGATAAAACCATGATCCAGGAGCAAAACGCAGACGCGGCGATGGTTTCGTTTGAGCAGCTCTATAAATCCAACCTTTATAACGACCGTGTGCGCAAAGTGCTGCGCCTGAAACGTGAGCAGGGCGAGTGGAAAATCGTCGCTGAAGTCGCACAGGATCGTTAATGATGACGCTATTCATGGGGCGGGTTTTCGGACTCGTCGTCTTGCTTACCCTGCTGATACTGACTTCGGTGGTCAGAGCTGAAGCGCTGGCCGACAGTGAAAAACTGTTGGCGAATACTTCAGACTCTCAAGCTCCGGGCGTGATGAGAAAGCAGGGGATTCGGGCACAAATCACTTCTCTGCAACGGATCACACTCTCGTCAGAAATGCCGGGTCGGATCACCCGACTGAAAGGTTTGCCCGGGGACCGTTTTAAGAAAGGTTCGACGCTGGTCAGCTTTGACTGTACCGAGCAGAAAGCGCTGTTACGTAAAGCACAGGCGATGGAGAAGTCAGGCGTGACTGAGCTGGCCGTTCAGAAACGTCTGCTGGAGCTGGATGCTGGCAGCACGATGGAGATGAGCAAAGCAGAAGCCCGTCTGGCAGAAAGCCGGGCCGAAGTGTCCGTGATGAAGGCACGCGTGTCTCGTTGTCAGATTAAAGCGCCGTTTGCAGGTCGCGTAGCGCAACGGGAAGCGTCTGAGCATGAGTATGTACGTGTGGGTACGCCCTTGCTGGAAGTGTTTGCCAAAAGTTCGCTGGAAATACGTTTGATCGTACCGTCCCGCTGGTTGGCAAAAATGAAAAAGGGTGATCCGTTTCAGGTTGCCGTAGAAGAAACCGGACGGGTGTACGCCGCGGAAGTGATCCGCACCGGTGCAGTGGTTGATCCGATCAGCCAGTCGGTTGAAATTGCCGGGCGTATCAAAGATAAAAGCAGCGAACTGCTACCCGGTATGAGTGGTTGGGCCCGCTTGCCGTATGAGTGAAGAGATCGTTGCACTGCAACGGCAGGTGACAGGTTTAAGTCGCTTGCATCAGTTGCAGAAAAAGTTACGTGAAAGCCAGTCTGTCGCCCAGATTGGCTTTTTGATGGTGAATGACACCCAGCAGCTGGTGGCCTATCGGCAAGCGGTGTGGTGGCAGCCCGGTAAAGGTGTCAGTCACGCCTCCGGTTTGGTCGATGTCGAAAAAAACTCTCCCTATATCCGCTGGTGGAATAAAGTCTGTGCTCAGTTATCGACGGATCAGATTGCCCCTGTGGATAAGTCCATGTTATCGGCTGATCTGGCCCAGCAGTGGGATGAGTTTCTGCCTGCCCATGCTCTCGCCATGCCGGTGCTATTGGCGGGAGGCGACGACAAGCGTGGTTTGTTGGTCCTGGCGCGCGATCTGCCCTGGCAGGATCATGAAATAGGTTTGCTGTCTGAGCTGGCGGATATCTATCGATTTGCACTTCGGGGGCAACGTCGTCTGCCACGCAAACAGATCTCCACACTGCGTAAGCGTTTTCTGCCTGCAGTGCTTATTTCTGCTGTGGTACTGAGTTTTATTCCGATCCGTATCACCGTATTGGCGCCAGCTGAGGTGGTTGCCAAAGATCCGCTGCCGGTGCGTGCTCCGTATGAAGGCGTTGTGGAAGAGCTTCACGTCCGTCCTAATCAGAGTGTGAAGCCGGGTGATCTGCTGATGTCACTGGACGGTACCGATCTGGAGAACCGGCTCTTAATCGCCCGTCAGGCCTTACAGATCGCGAACACCGAGTTTCGTCAGGTGGCGCAGCAGGCTGTATTTGACGAGAAAGGCAAACTGGAGCTGGCCATTCGTCGTGGCATGGTTGAAAAGAGTGTGTCTGAGGTGAAATACCTGCAGTCTCTGCTGCAGCGAACTGAAGTGCGTGCAACCGCCCCAGGTATAGTGGTGTTGTCGGATGCAACAAGTTGGATCGGGCGTCCGGTAGCGCTGGGTGAGCAGGTGATGACATTGGCGGATCCGGCGTTGGCCGAGTTACGGGTGGAGTTGCCGGTGCGTGACGCGATTCCGTTGGAAATCGGATCAGATGTGCGTTTCTTTATGAATATCAGCCCGGATCAGCCGCTGGATGCGCGTCTGAACTGGCTCGCCTATAAGGCAACAGAGAACGATCAGGGACAACTTTCTTACAGTGGGCGCGCCCATTTTGACGGGGAAAAAACACTGCCTCGCATCGGATTACGCGGCACTGCACGGCTTTACGGCGACCGTGCGCCGGTGATCTATTACCTCCTGCGACGACCTTTGGCCGCGCTGCGTCAATGGGTTGGCTTCTGATATGGAGTCGGTGCTGAATGCGCCTGTTGATCTGCGGCCATTACGAGAAGAACTCAGTGTCCATCCTGCGGCACCGGGGCCTGACGGTGCGCCGCGTTGGGTCATTGAAGACCCGATAACCCATCGCTTCTATGAACTGGACTGGAGCAGCTTTGAAATCTTGCGTCGCTGGTCAATCCCTCCAGAACAGATTGTCACCGAGATTAATGCGCAGACATCCCTCAATCTCGGTCTAGAGGATGTGGAAGCGCTGAACGAGTATCTGGCTAAATCACAACTGCTTCAGCCTGAAGTCGGGCAGCCCCTGTTTGAGCAATGGCAGCAAGGCCGTCGTTCTCACATCAGTCGGTTACTGCACGGTTATCTGTTTTTTCGTGTTCCGCTGATCCGCCCGGACAAGATGCTGGCACGCATCGCCCCGGCATTCAGCGTCTGTTATCAGCCGGGGTTCTGGTATCTCCTGCTGGCGATCTCGATGTTGGGCCTGTTTTTGGTAATGCGTCAGTGGGATCAGTTTGTGGGTACATTTGCTGGATATGGTCAGTGGCAGGACTGGGTCTGGTTTGGTCTGGCATTGGTGATCAGTAAATGCAGCCATGAGCTAGGCCATGCGTTATCAGCCCAACGGTATGGCTGTCGTGTTCCGAGCATGGGGGTCGCCTTTCTGGTGTTATGGCCGGTGCTTTATACCGATACAAATGAAGCCTGGAAGCTACAATCCCGCCGCTCAAGGCTGGTTATTTCGGCCAGTGGGATGGCCGCTGAGTTAGCGCTCGCATCCGTGGCAACACTGGCGTGGAGTCTGACCCCGGAAGGGCCGCTAAGCAGTGCGCTGTTTTTCCTCGCCTCCACGGCATGGATCATCACATTGGGGATCAACCTGAATCCGTTTATGCGCTTTGATGGCTATTTCTTGCTGTCTGACTGGTTGCGGCAGCCCAATATGCACAGCCGGGCTTTTGCCGTTGCCCGCTGGTGGGTCAGGCGTACGTTATTTGGTTTAGAGGATCGTCCACCCGAAGCGATGTCGGCAAAAACTCAACGCTTTATGATCTGGTTTGCGTTGGGCACCTGGTTGTATCGTCTGGTGCTGTTTTTAGGCATCGCATTGATGGTCTATCACCTGTTTTTTAAACTGCTCGGTGTCTTTCTGATGGTACTGGAGCTGGTGTGGTTTATTGGTCGCCCGGTCAGTACTGAGTTGCTGGTCTGGTGGCAGAGGAAAGATGAAATTCGTTCACAGCGCCGTACTTTATTTCCGTTACTGATCCTGCTGGGTGTGTTGGTTGTCTTACTGTGGCCCTGGTCTCGCTCAGTACAGGCACCCGCTGTGGTCAAGCCGTTGCAGCAACAGTCATTTTACGCGACGACACCGGGCATTGTGGCTCAGTTGCAGGTGCAGAGGGGCGATCAGGTTGAAGCCGGTCAGGTGTTATTGACTCTGAAATCGCCGGATCTGGCATTTGAACAAACCCAGAGCCAGAAAGAGATCAATTTATTACAGTGGCAGCTGGATCATCAGACCAGCTCTGAGCGTCTGATGCAGCAGGGCGATCTGATCCGAGAACGGCTGACACAGGCATACTCAGAGTTACATCGCATTCAGGATCAGCAAAGTAAGTTGATCTTTAAGGCGCCGTTTGCTGCAACGGTGACTGAGCTGAATGAAGGCTTACAAACGGGGCTCTGGGTCGCCGCACAAGAGCCGTTATTCACACTGGCTCAACCGGGCGCTTTACACATTGAGATTCTGGTTGAAGAAAGTGAACTTGGGCGTCTCAGCAGCGACAAACCGGTTGCTTTATACCCCGAACAGCCCGAACTGGAAGCGTTTAGCTGCGTGCAAACGGAAGTGGAGACCCTGGCGCTATCTGAATTGAGCACTGGCCATCTGGCATCCATATATGGCGGACCGATTGCGGTGAACCCCGCAGCAGAGGGAAAACTGGTGCCTGATCAGGGTATTTATCGTCTGATCGCGTCAGGCTGCAATTCGACGGATATTGTTTTGCGTGAGCAGTTGGCAACCGCGCATCTGGTCGGTGAGCCTTACAGTGTATTGAGGGGTTTATGGCGGAGGATTCAGGGAACGTTTATTCGCGAAACAGGCTTCTAAGACCATTTCGAAACGTTCCCCCGCCGAAAGGCGTCTTACGATTCCTTGTTCAGCTGATACGGTGTGATCTGGTACACGTAGTAGTTCAGCCAGTTGGTGAACAACAGGTTGGCATGGCTGCGCCACACATTGGTCGGTGTGTTTTCCGGATCATCATTGGGGAAATAGGACTCGGGAACAATTGGAGAGATCCCGGCATCCTGATCACGCCAATACTCCTGTGACAATGTCTCCGCATCATATTCCGGATGCCCGGTCACAAAGACCTGACGTCGACAGGAACTGGCAAACAAATATCCGCCCGCATCCTCTGATGAAGCCAGCATATTAAGGTCGGTGTGGTTACAGATGAAGTTAACCGGGAAGTCTGCGTTACGTGAGTGAGGCACCAGAAACTCATCGTCGAAACCGCGGGTCAGTGGCTCATGTGGATTCAGCACCCGGTGTTTGTAAACGCCTGATAGCTTTTTATCGCGCGTCTGTTTTGGCAGGTCATAGAGCACATTCAATGCGGCCTGTGCGGCCCAGCATAAGAACAATGTCGAGGTGACATGATCCTGTGACCAGCGGATGATCGTCTGAATTTTGTCCCAATAGGAAATATCTTCAAACTGCACTAACCCCAGCGGGGCCCCAGTGATGATCAGGCCATCATAGTTGCTGTCCTTCACTTCATCAAAATCGCGATAGAAGCTGTCCAGATGCTGGCGGGGTGTATTTTTACTCTCGTGATTGTCGATACGAAGCAGCTCAATGCCCACCTGCAGAGGTGTATTCGAGAGCATGCGGATCAGCTGGTTTTCTGTCTCAATCTTTTTCGGCATCAGATTAAGGAGCAGCAGCTTCAGCGGACGTACGTCCTGATGGGCCGCTCGGGTTTCAGTCATCACAAAGATGTTCTCGGAACCCAAAACATCAACAGCTGGCAGTAAGTCAGGAATCTTAATTGGCATTGGTTTTACCTCGGACAATCACACCCCAATACGAGTCATCGTGGGGCTTTTAGCAATGTTCAGCGTTCCAGACTAGTGAATCCGTCTCGTTGCATCAACCTAAAGTTGAATAAATACGCTAAATTGCAGGCTTATAGGTCGTGCACGGACAGATCTTCGGCGAAATTGACCGGTCCTGCGTAGTGTTTCTGGATCTGATCCAACGTTTGCGGTTCGCGTTCCAACGTCCGTAGCATGCGGTGCGACAGTACCAGCTTTTTAACGTTGGCCTGTGCGGCCACTTCACCGATACGTGACGGCGGCATATGCAGGCGTCGTGCGACACCCCGCGCGGATTCGGGGATGGCGTTATGAGCGACCAGCATATCTGCTGAGGTTGCTAGGCGAGTCAGATTCTCGCTGCTGGCACTGGTATCGCCACTGAAGACAATCGAACATCCGGCTAACTCCACCCGCCATGCCACGGCAGGCAGCGGACCATGATCGACGTTCAGGGCTTTAAGGGTGATGCGCTCCAGCGACTGAAACCACACGCTTTTATCGGCATTGATGATTGTTGCTGGCAGTTTGTATTCTGAGCGTTCGGAGTTATCCAGATAGTTGCTTAGGTAGGGCCACGCTTGAGAAAGCAGGGCTTCCTGAAATTTATCCACAGCGGGCAGGTTAGCATTGCCGTAAGGTCCATACACAGGTAAATCCCGATCTCGTCCGGTGAAAAATCCGGCTTTAACGTAAACGGGCCAGTCCGCGCTGTGGTCTACATGTAAGTGGCTAAACAACACCGCATCCAGATCACTGAATTGTGCGCCTGATTTCTCGAAATTCAGGCTACTGCCACCCCCGGCATCCACCATGACACGTGCCTTTCCATCAAGCCAGATGAGATAGCTGCTGGACGCCCGCTGATCGCCCAGCTCCGGTCCTCCGCTGCCCAGTACCTGCAACTTAACGCGGTCAGATTGACAGCTGTTGCCTGCAAAGCTGGCAGGGCTGGATAAGCCAACCAGCAACATAAGCAGCGTGGTGATGCGGGAACAAGGTAGAGACGGCATGGTCACGACGGGCACCTGAAAAGATGTTGAGATGTCGATATTCTAAATGGCCTAAAGAATGGGGTGTAGTACCAAAACTAGAAGGCTGTGTCGGCTGATAGGCTCCTATAAAAGACTTTGACCGTGGACCGCCTCTATCAGCACGTCGTCAATGTGATGATAGAGGTTTTTGATTAGGTGAATGCGCGCTTTTAGGTCTCAACGGGTAATGTCTCAGGACAGAGTCAGTGGTCAACATAGCCTTATGGCTGCAGGTGAGGATCCTCTGGTTTGTCTTCTATCGGTTGCGGATGACCCAACGGGTTTTCTTTTTTTGCCGTCAGATACAACCATATAAACCCGGTCAGGCCAGCCGTCAACGATGCAAACAAGACCCCGGTTTTAGCCATTAATAGATCTTCTGGATGGTGAGCAAATCCCAGCTCGGCGATAAAGATAGACATGGTGAAGCCGATCCCCCCCATGAAGGCAACACCAATGATGTGATTGATGTTTAACCCTTTAGGTAAATCGCAGACACCTGCTTTAACGGCAACCCAGGTAAAACCAGCAATACCGATTAGTTTACCCACCACCAGTCCTAGACCGATGCCCATCGCGACCGGATGGAAAACAATCTCGTCAATATTTGACCAGTCGATAGGTACCCCCGCATTCGCCAGAGCAAAGATAGGAATGATTAGATAGGCGGACGGCAGATGAATTTTATTCTCCAGAATCTGAGCGGGTGCCTGTACCAGATTCACCCCTTCACCTAACGCACGGACTCTGGCGCGAAGCGTGTCGTTGATGA
>NZ_JBFGYC010000089.1:0-9963 GCF_041587635.1 Pontibacterium sp.
ACTTGGTAGGCCTTGATTTACAGCGCTTAGCGGCATTTGAGGCCCAAGAGTTGGGCCTGCTTAGGAGTTTGATGAAATGAAATTACTGTTTACGTAAACGTCAATTTGGGGTATAGATTGGGGTAAACCCTTATATGGAGCCCCTGATGGACCTCTCGCTGACAGAAGAACAACAACTCATTCAGGATACTGCCAAGCGTTTTGCGGAAACCGAACTCGCGCCTGTGGCGGAAAAACTGGATCAGACAAAAGATAAATCCATCCTGCTGGAAAACTGTAAGAAGCTCGCCGAATTGGGCTTCATGGGTCTTAATATCAATGCGGATCATGGCGGCACTGAGGCTGGGGTTGTGGCCTTCAGTTTGGCGATGACCGAAATTGCTCGCGCTTGTGCTTCAACCGCCGTCACCATGTCGGTAACCAACATGGTTGCTGAAGTGATTCAGGCGATGGGCACTGATGAGCAAAAGAATAAATACTTACCTCTGATCTGTAGTGGTGAATACCGTGCGGGTAGCTTCTGCTTGACTGAATCGGGCGCAGGTTCCGATCCGGCATCGATGCGTACGCAGGCGGTGAAAACTGAAAACGGTTTTGCGATTAGCGGTACCAAACAATGGATCACCAGTGCTGAATTTGCGGGTGTATTTGTGGTGTGGGCGGTGACTGATCCGGAAGCGAAAAAAGGTAAAGGTATTACCTGTTTTCTGGTGGAAGCTGATGCACCGGGTATCACCGTAGGTCCTGCTGAGAAGAAAATGGGACAGCACGGTTCTGCGACCAACGAAGTGCATTTCGAAAATGTAGAAGTGCCTGAGTCAGCGATTCTGGGCAAGTTGAACGATGGTTTCCGTTTGGCTGTAGCTGAACTGGCGGGTGGTCGTATCGGCATTGGTTCGCTGGCGCTGGGTGTGGGTCTGGCCGCGATGGATTATGCCATTCAATACACGCAGGAACGGAAGCAGTTTGGTCGTCCTATCTCTGACTTCCAGGGCTTGCAGTGGATGATTGCTGATCGTTGCACTGAGCTGGAAGCAGCACGTTTACTGCTGATGAGCGCTGCCGATCGTAAAGAGCGCGGCCTTCCTTTTGCAAAAGAAGCGTCGATGGCGAAAGTGTTTGCCAGTGAAAAGGCAAATCAGGCGTGTTACAGCGCACTTCAGATGCTGGGTGGTTATGGCTACATGCAGGAATACCCACTGGAGCGTTATGCACGTGACGTGCGTATCACCTCGATCTATGAAGGTACCAGTGAGATTCAGCGTGTGATCATCGCACGAGAAATTATGCGTGAGCATAGCTAAGCGACCCAATAAAAGGCTGTTGTGATGAAACCACTCGCAGGACTTAAAGTACTCGACTTTTCAACGCTGTTGCCAGGGCCTTACGCCACTATGTTGCTGGCTGACCTGGGTGCAGATGTGGTGCGGGTCGAGTCTCCGACGCGAGATGATCTGGTACGCAATATGAAACCGCAGATTGCAGGGCAGTCTGCGGCGTTCAGGTACCTGAACCGGGGTAAGCGTTCAATTACTTTAGACCTCAAACACGCTGATGCTGCTGACGTAATCCATAAGCTGATCAACGAATACGACATTGTTGTAGAGCAGTTTCGTCCGGGGGTCATGCAGCGTTTGGGTCTGGATTACGCAGCGTTAGCGGAAGTGAAGCCCGATCTGATCTATTGCTCGATCTCTGGGTACGGTCAGACCGGCGCATACGCTGACAAAGCGGGGCATGATATCAATTTCCTGTCACTGGCCGGTGTTGCCAGTCATATGGGGCGTGCTGACGCAGGGCCTTGTCCATTAGGTGTGCAGGTTGCCGATCAGGCTGCGGGCTCTCACCCGGCTGTGGTTGCAATCCTCTCCGCGGTGATTCAGCGAGATCGTCTGGGCAAAGGGGCGCAGATCGATATTTCCATGGCCGATAACAGTGTTGCCTTGCAGGCGTTGTTAGCGCCGGGTGCGTTGAACGGCGCGCCTGAAGATTCTTACGAAAGTCACTTCCTCAATGGTTCTGGTTTCTACGACTACTACCGTACGCGCGATCAGCGCTATATCTCGGTGGGCAGTCTTGAGCCGCAGTTTAAGCAGCGCCTGTTGGAAACGCTAAAGGCAACTGAGCTGGCCCGCTTGAGTGATGCTGATTTGAAGGTGCAGCTGAAAGAGATCTTCATAACGGAAGATCTTGCCGTTTGGCAACAGCGCTTTAGTGATGTAGATGCCTGTGTTGAACCGGTATTGACGATGACTGAAGCCGCGCAGCACCCCGCGTTTGTATCGCGGGACCTGATCCAGACCACCGCTGACGGCGAAGTGCAGATCGCTCCGGCGATCCGTTTTGATAACGAAGCAAATGAATTACCCGCAGAAGCCCCCGTCAGAGGTGCAGATACGGATTTAGTGATGGCTGATGCCGGCCTGAACAACGATGAAATAAATAATCTCCGGGCGGCAGGGGTGTTTGGCTGAATCGCATTATGGATCAGTCATACCTGTCGTAACCCGGTGAAAGAATAACAACGATAAATATGAGAGTAAGAAAATGACTACGGAAAACTATCAGACATATTACGATCAGTTTACTCCGGCCATGATCGAAGAGCAGATGATTGGTAGCCTGAAAGACGGTTTCAACGTTTGTGAAGAGATCTGTGATAAGTGGGCTGAAGGTGACCGCGTTGCATTGAAATATGAGGGCGCGGATCGCCCAGCTTCTGAGTTGACGTTTGTAGAGCTGAAGGAGAAATCAGCACAGTTTGCAAACTTCCTCACCTCTCAGGGAATTGGTAAAGGTGACCGTGTTGCTGCATTGCTGCCGCGTACACCAGAGCTGTTGATTGTCATTGTTGGTGCATTGCGCGCCGGAGCTGTCTATCAGCCGCTGTTTACTGCATTTGGTCCGGGCGCGATTGAATACCGAGTACTGCAGGCTGATACCAAGCTTATCGTGACTGATCCGGCTAACCGTTCCAAGCTGGACGATGTCCGCGGCTGCCCTCCAACGCTGCTGGTTAACAAAGCTCAGGCGGATGCGAAGTATGCTGATGAGCGTGACTTCATGGCTGAGGTGGGTAGTTTATCTGCGGAGTTTACGCCGGTACGTATTAGTGCTGACGATCCTTTCTTGCAGATGTTTACATCTGGCACCGTAGGTAAATCCAAAGGTGTTGCTGTACCGGCGCGTGCGATTCTTTCTTTCTACATCTACATGCGTTTTGCTGTTGGCCTGCGTCCAGAAGACACGTACTGGAACGTGGCTGATCCGGGTTGGGCTTATGGTCTGTATTACGCGGTAGTGGGTCCGTTGTTGCTGGGTAACACCACGCATTTCTGCGAGTCCGGTTTCACACCAGAAACCACCTACGACATGCTGCGTAAGTACAAAATTACCAATCTGGCAGCGGCGCCAACGGCTTACCGTTTGCTGATGGCAAACGATAATATTCTGGGTGCGGATGACAAATTTGATCTGCGTGTTGCCAGCAGTGCTGGTGAGCCGCTGAACCCTGAAGTTATCGGTTGGGTGGATAAGCGTTTGGGTTGCCCGGTCATGGACCACTACGGTCAGACTGAAACCGGTATGACGGCATGTAACCATCATGACCTGGAACAGGATGTAGTACGTGTGGGCTCTATGGGCTTCTCTATGCCGGGTCATCGCGTTGTTGCGCTGGATGCCGACTATAACGAGATTCCGGAAGGTGAAACCGGTCAGTTGGCTGTGGATGTGGATAACTCTCCGCTGTTCTTCTTCCAGGGCTACACATGGCAGGAAAAAAATCCGTTCCACGGTAAGTATTACCTGACGGGTGATGTGGTAATGAGCCACGGTGATGGCAGCTACTCCTTCACGGGTCGTGATGACGATATCATCACAACGGCGGGTTACCGTGTAGGGCCTGCAGATGTAGAGAGCACCTTGCTGGAACACGACGCGGTTGCCGAATCCGGTGTGATCGGTAAACCTGATCCGAAACGTGGTTCTATCATCAAAGCCTATGTTGTGATTAAGCCTGAATTTGATCCTACGGAAGAGCTGGCGGAAGCGCTGAAGCAACACGTGCGTAATCGTTTGTCTACGCACGCCTTCCCGCGTGAGATTGAGTTTATGGCGGAGCTGCCAAAGACACCGAGTGGCAAAATCCAGCGTTTCATTCTGCGTAACCAGGCGCGTGACGAAAGCGACGCTTCTTCATAACGGAATAGCTTGAATGAAAACGAATAACCCGGATTACGAGATAGAAACTCGCCGGGTTTTCGATCAGGCGCCGTTTATTCGTCAGCTAGGGGCTGAACTCCTTGAGTTCAGCCCCGGCGTTTGCCGAACCCGGATTGTCCTGACCGAAAACCATAAGCAGCAGGATGGCTTTGTCCATGCCGGTGTGCAAGCGACGTTAGCGGATCACAGCTGTGGTACGGCTGCAGCTACGCTGATAGCGGACGGACAGCGTGTCCTGACCGCTGATTTTACAGTGAACCTGTTGCGTCCTGCGCAGGGGCACACGCTTGAGTGCGAAGCTAAAGTGCTAAAGCAAGGTAAAACCCTGACGGTGGCTGAAGGCGAAGTCTATGCCGTAGGAGAAGAGCGAAAGCTGGTTGCGAAAGCGACGGTGACGCTGGCCATCGTTACTGTGGGGTGATCTTGTGGAAATGAACTTCGAACAGATGCAGGTTTTCCTGAAGGAACATTTTCCTCAGGGGGATCAGTACGGTGAGTTGTTAGAACTCGGCAATGGTACATCAACGATGCGTTTGCCTGTGGATGATCAGCATCTGCGTCCTGGAGGCACGGTGTCAGGCCCTGCGATGATGGGGTTAGCGGACGTTGCTGTTTACGCTGCCTTGCTCAGTCGAATTGGTCCTGTATCCCTTGCAGTGACCACCAATCTCAATATCAACTTCCTGCGCAAACCCTCAGCGGATGCCGATATTCTGGCGAAAGCTCAGATGCTGAAAGTGGGTAAACGTTTGGGTGTTGGTGAAGTCTATATCTTGTCTGATGGCGATGACGAACCCGTTGCACACGCCACGATGACCTACTCAATTCCGGTGCCGGAGAAGCGTTAATGGCGTTGCAATGGATCGACAAAATGCTCACGCTGCCCGATGGACAGCAGATTCATGCGATGCATGGCACCCATTCAGCCGGTGAAGGCAAGCCCACGCTGGTCTTTCTGCATGAAGCCTTGGGGCATATCCGCATGTGGAAGCAGTTTCCCGAAAAGCTTGCGAGCATGACGGGATGTAATGCACTGGTGTATGAGCGCCTTGGTTACGGTGAGTCTTCTCCGATTACGTTGCCGCGAGCCGATGACTATCTTGTTCCTGAAGGCGAGCAGAGGGTAGGTGAAGTGCTCAATGCTGCGGGTGTCGATGATGTCATTCTGGTGGGGCACAGTGACGGGGGCACGATTACGTTGATTGCGGCTGCAGTGCTGGGTGATCGTGTTAAGGCGATTATCACCGAAGCGGCCCATCTGTATGCAGATCATCTGACTCTGGCGGGTATTCGTGAGGCGGCAGAGCGTTATCAAACGTCAGATTTGCCTGAGCGGCTGGCGCGGTATCATGGTGATCGTACGGATCTGTTGTTCCGGGCGTGGTCTGATACCTGGTTACGTGAAAGTTGTCATCAGAACATGAATTTCAGTCGTTGGTTGCCCGATATACAGTGTCCGGCGCTGATTATTCAGGGAAAAGACGATCAGTACGGTGTGCCAGAGCAGGTGACTGACATTTGTGCGGGGATCGGAGAAAACGCCACAGCCCTCTATCTCGAAGGCTGCGGCCATGTGCCTCACTTGGAGGCAGAATCGTCTGCTTTGGCGGCTATGGCGCCATTTATCCAGCAACAATTGGATTAGTTGCCTGGGGCGTCACAGATAACAGATATCAGGCTGTTTCGGTCAGACGGGCAGCCTGTTGTACCAATACAGGTAAGCTGCTAGCACGCATCTTGCTCATGACGCGGGCGCGATGTACTTCCACGGTTTTCGGGCTGATACCCAGCTCTTCTGCGATTTCACGGTTGGCTTTGCCGGTTACCACCAAGTTCATCACTTCTTTCTCGCGACGGCTCAGGCTTTCATAGCAGATCTGAATCTCGTTCAGCTCACCTTGTTCATGACGCATCTCATCCGCGCGTTTCAGCGCTTTATCGACCAGACGCAGCAGTACTTCGTCGTCGAACGGTTTTTCCAGAAAATCCAGTGCACCATGTTTCATCGCGCTGACGGCCATCGGAATGTCACCGTGGCCGGAAAGTACGATAATCGGCATCTGAATATCGCGATCCTGCATGATCTGTTGCAGTGCCAGGCCATTGATTTCAGGCATACGCACGTCCAGCAGCATACAACCGATCTCGCCATTGAAATTATCCAGAAAGGCTTGGGCAGACGGGAAGGTAATCACTTCATGGCTGGCAGACTCCAGTAGCCACTGCATCGAGTCACGAAAATCTTCATCATCGTCAACGATATAGATGGTGCCTGTCACGTTTGCTTGCATTATTTATCCCTTAGAGGAAGTTTCAGATGGAAATGGGTTCCGGTCTTACCGTCGCTCTCTGCCCACAGCTGTCCGCCATGGGTTTCGATAATGGTGCGGGAGATGGAGAGTCCCATACCCAGTCCTGTGGATTTCGACGTGTAGAACGGTTCAAACAGGTTAGCCAGACCTTCACTTGAAATCCCTTTGGCTTCGTCTTCTACCGAGATATGAATATAGCCCCCGGCGTTTCGGGTGCTGATAATAACGGGTCTGTAGCTCTTTTCACAGTCACTGTAAGCTTCAATCGCGTTTCGCATCAGGTTTAGCAAAACCTGTTCGATCTGCACCTTGTCGGCCAGTAGCGGAGGGTCTTGTTCGTCAAGATGAAAGTCGAACGTAATGTTGTGATCGATCGCTTCCTGATGCAGAAAACGGCTGACCTCTTTACAGGCGTCGTTGATCGAAAACTCGAGTCGCTGATATTCTGTTTTACGCACAAATGCACGCATCCGTTTAATAATTTCCGCTGCACGTTTTGCTTGCTTGGTGATCAACTCCATAGAGCGGGTTACCGTGGTAATCGCTTCGGCATCGTTATTGTTGTCTTCCAGTCGGCGCTGGGTACCGCGGCAATAGTTGAGGATAGCTGCCAGTGGCTGGTTGATCTCATGGGCGAGACCGGTTGCCATCTCACCCACAGATAGAAGGCGTGACATATGGGCCAGTTCAAGCTGGTGGCGTTTGGCTTCCTCTTCCGCTTTACGGCGTAGCGTTATATCCCGACCAATGATGGAGTAATACTCTACCTTGTTATTTTCACGGCGATTGCGGTGGGCGATGATCTCGCGAATTTCGGCGACACGGTTCAGTTGTTCTGGCAGATTCATCGGAATGCTGCCATACCAAACGCCATGAATCGCGGCGTGTTCCAGCGCATCATTGACCAGTGATTCCATCACCTCTTCGGTAAAAAGTTTGTCGAGATAATAGATCACAGGCGTGTCTTTTTCGGTACCCAGTGTGTGATAAGCCGATTCATTCAGGTAGGTCAGTCTACGGGTTTCGTGGTTGCAGAACATGATCATATCGGATGAAGACTCAACGACGCGGGCCAGTCGACGCATAGCGCGCTGAGCTTCTTCGCGCTCGGTGACATCACGCGATACGCAGATGATCTCTACCGGTTGGCCGCTGTCGTCGCGGATGGTGCGGCTGGTGGTTTCCAGCCAGATGTAATACCCGGCTTTGTGGCGATAGCGATAGACATTGGTGTACATGCCTTCTCGATAGCGCACGGATTCCGCGCGTTTCAGCAGGTTGTCGGCGTCTTGTGGGTGGAACATGTCATAACCCGCCATGCCGATGATCTCATCGGGCGTATAGCCCAATACGCTCTCAACAGCCGGGCTGACATCAATATACGTCCAGTCTGGCGCAGGCGTGTGTCGCGAGATCATATCAGTGGATTGTTCCGCCAGCAGGCGGTAACGGTCGGCATCCTCCCGACACTGTTCTAAGTCCATTGAGGCTTTCTTATTCATATATAGGGCCTGCTAATACTATTCGAATCGGGCCTGTTGTCCCTGCTTAAGCGCCAATCAAGGCGTGAGGCGCGTGGTTTGGTCATTCCAAATGAGCAACGAGCAACGCTGGGTGGCGCTTAAGCAGGGACAACCCAAAGGGCTGTTTCCATTTTGTGTTCAGCTGCGTTATCGGTCCCTTATGTATGCTCAATACACTGCGCTCCCTCTGCCTTGCTGAGCAAAAAATGGAAGCAGCAGGCATGGTTCACTTAGTGTTATCAGGCCCTGGCCTAGGGGAAATCCCGGTTAACTTATCTACAGCACAATGATATGACTTTAGAATAACTTGAGTAATAAGGGAAATTGCGTAGTATTACTGCTTATGTAAGGGTAAACCTTTATTTGGTTGCCAGGGTGATTGGCTAACCAGCACCATCAGCTAATAAGCAATCAACAGTTGGCATGACTGACTGTGAGACATAACTACAACAGGAATGAGAACGATGAGCACAAAGCATAATCCCTATGAGCTTGGGCTTGAGCAAAATGTAGCAAACTACGCTGCACTGACTCCGCTTAGTTTTATTGAGCGTGCCGCTTTCGTTTACCCGGAGCACACCGCAACGGTTCACGGACAGGTACGTCGTAACTGGGCAGAGACTTACACACGCTGCCGTCAGATGGCGAGTGCCCTGCAGAAGCAAGGGATCGAAAAAGGCGATACGGTTTCTGTCATCGCACCGAACTTGCCGGAAGTGTTCGAAGCACACTTTGCTGTACCGATGTCTGGCGCAGTACTGAATGCAGTGAACATTCGTCTGGATGCAGAAGCGATTGCGTTCATTCTGCAGCATGCTGAAGCCAAAGTGGTCATCGTTGAGCGTGAATTCTCTGAAGTTGTGTCAAAAGCACTGAAAATGATTGCGCACAATCCGCTGGTGATCGACATCGATGATCCGACCTATGAAGGCGGTGAGCTGATTGGTACCACGGATTATGAAGCGTTTATTGCAGAAGGTGATCCTGAGTTCGCTTGGCAGCCACCGGCTGATGAGTGGGAAGCGATCAGTCTGAACTACACCTCCGGCACCACCGGAAACCCGAAAGGGGTTGTCTATCACCACCGCGGTGCGTATCTGAACGCGATGAGCAACATCGTATCCTGGGATATGGGGCGTCATCCGAACTACCTGTGGACGCTGCCGATGTTCCATTGCAACGGCTGGTGTTTCCCTTGGGCGATCGCTGCGGCGGCAGGTACGTCTGTTTCCCTGCGTCATGTCCGTGATCAGGATATCTATGACCTGATCCGTGAAGAGAAAGTGGATCACTTCTGTGGTGCGCCGATTGTTCTGAACATGCTGAACAACGCGCCTGCTGAGATGAAAGAAGGGATCAATCACAAGATCAAAGTGATGACTGCGGGGGCAGCGCCTCCGGCAGCGGTCATTCAGGGCATGGAAGAGATGGGTGTGGAAGTGACCCATGTTTATGGTCTGACTGAAACCTACGGTCCTTCCGTTGTATGTGCATGGAAAGATGAGTGGAATGACAGCAGCATCGAAGATAAGGCCCGTCTGAAATCCCGTCAGGGTGTGAAAGCACCAATGCTGGAAGGCTTGATGGTTGCGAATCCGGAAACACTGGAGCCGGTGCCGCAGGATGGCGAAACCATGGGTGAAATCTTCATGCGCGGTAACCTGGTGATGAAAGGTTATCTGAAGAACCCGTCAACCACCGATGAGTCGTTTGAAGGTGGTTGGTTCCACTCCGGTGACCTGGCGGTTTGGCATGAAGACGGTTACATCGAAATTAAAGACCGTTCCAAAGACATCATTATCTCCGGTGGTGAAAACATCTCCAGTATCGAGGTGGAAGATGTGCTTTACCGTCATCCGGATGTGATGGAAGCGGCAGTCGTGGCGAAGTCTGATGAGAAGTGG
>NZ_JBFGYC010000090.1:0-9910 GCF_041587635.1 Pontibacterium sp.
CTTACTGGTTTTGCTCCTGGTTGTGAGCATGCGCCTTTATACCAAACCCATGCTTAAGGCTCGGCAGACAATACACATAAAAAAACCCTTCTGAAGCCACTTAAATGGCCCCACAGAAGGGTTTTTTCAATCCGACGGGGTCATCCCCTATCGGAAGTTATTTCAGTGCGTCACGGTCACGGAAACCGATCAGGTACAAAATACCATCCAGACCCAACGTAGAAATCGCCTGCTTAGCACTTTCACGCACTAACGGCTTCGCACGGAAAGCGATACCCAATCCTGCAATAGACAGCATCGGCAGATCGTTCGCGCCGTCACCGACAGCAATCGTCTGCTCCAGACGAACACCCTCTTTTTCCGCGATTTCACGCAACAGCTCAGCCTTTCGCTCGCCGTTAACGATCGTACCTTTCACTTCACCGGTGACTTTTCCGTCAACAATATCCAGCTCATTGGCATAGACATAGTCAAAACCGAGCTTCTCCTGCAAGTGGTGGCCAAAATATGTGAAGCCACCGGACAGAATAGCCGTTTTAAAGCCCAACCCTTTGAGGTTCGACACCAGCTCTTCAACCCCTTCGGTCATTGGCAAACGTTCAGCCACATTCTGTAACACAGATGCATCCAGACCTTTTAGCAACCCCACACGACGACGGAAGCTTTCGTTGAAGTCGATCTCACCACGCATGGCTGATTCGGTAATCTCGATGACCTGATCACCAACACCCGCTTCGATCGCCAACTCATCGATCACCTCCGCTTCAATCAGCGTCGAGTCCATATCAAAGACCACCAGACGGCGATTACGACGGAAGATATTGTCTTCCTGAAAGGCGATATCAACATCCAGGTCGCTGGCCGCTTTCAGAAATTCAGCACGCAATGCACCCGCGTCATGCGGCGCACCTCGTACAGAAAACTCGACGCAGGCTTTGGTCTGATCAACCGCTTCTTCCAGTGAGATACGTCCTGACAAGCGGCTGATATTATCGATATTCAAACCATGACTGGCGGCGATACGGGTCACACAACCGATATGGTCCGCGGTGATCTTACGCGCCAGCAAGGTGATGATGTGACGGGACTTACCCTGACCAACAACCCAGCCTTCGTATTCACCTTCATCAACCGGCTGAAAACGGATGTTCATGTTAAGTTCGTGTGCTTTAAACAACACATCACGCAGAAGCGGAGAGGACTCAGCTTCTTTAGGCACTTCGATAAGAATGCCCAGCGACAACGTGTTGTGAATGACAGCCTGACCAATATCGAGGACATTGATGCTGTAGTCCGCCAGAATATTGGTGATCGCTGAAGTAACACCCGGTTTATCATCACCGGAGATTGTGAGCAGAATGATCTCTTTCATCAAAAAGTGTTCCGTAGCCGGTCGGTTTCGGCGCAAATTATAACAGAGCTGAACAAATTCATATCTATGATTACAGTAATAAGGTTACAACATCGGGAAGACCTCATTGGATGATCTGATCAGCTGGTTAAACAGCTACGCCACCCAGAGTATTTTTATCGCCACCGCTCTATTAGCTTTGCTCGAATCACTCGCGTTTGTCGGTATTCTCGTGCCCGGCGTCGCGATACTGGCAACAATCAGCTGGCTGGCCGGACAACAAGCGCTCTCGCTTCCTCTGTTGCTGCTGAGCGGCTTTTTGGGGGCAGTGGCGGGTGATTGGATCAGCTACATACTGGGGCGTTATGCCAGCCATTGGATCGCCTCACTCAAACTCATGCAACGACACCCCAACTGGATTGCAGAGGGTGAACGTTTTTTTGCACGTTACGGCGGCCGCAGCATCTTTCTGGGGCGCTTTATCGGCCCGATCCGGGCAGTGATACCGTTTATTGCCGGAAGCTGCGCGATGCCTCCCACACGTTTTCTGGTGTTTAACCTGCTTTCCGCGGCGTTCTGGGCACCGGTATACCTGATACCCGCATATTGGCTGGGGCAGCAGGCAGAAGAACTCAAGATGGGTTGGAATATCTGGCTACAACTGGGTGCACTGGTGGTGTTTATTGGCGTCCTGTTTCACGCTATACACCACCAACTGGCACCGGGAAAACATGTCTACCGTTTGCTGCATCCATTCGCTACCGGTGCTAAAGACCTGTTACGAACCTATGTCTTTATTGTACTGACGGCCCTGCTGCTGATCCTCTGCATCACCCTTCGACAGCTAACTGGCGTCTCGCCACTTGAGCTGGAGGTATACAACCAGCTTCATCCACCACCCGAGTACCTACAAGTGTACGCAGTGTTCGTAACACTCTTAGGTGATGGTATCTATCTGATTGTCGGCAGCCTGCTAACCGCGATACTGATAACCGTCCACACCCAAGTCCGAACGGCTGTCACTTTCATGTTATTGATGCTGGGAGTCTCGCTACTGAATGTTGTCATTAAACACAGCCTCGGCTGGCCACGCCCGGAACTGGGACAGCTACTCTATGGCAGCGACAGTTTCCCCAGCGGACACGCTTCCAGTGCCGCCACGTTATTGGCAAGCTGGGCGGTACTTTTTGCACACGGCTGCAGCGCAACCCTCAAACGCCGTATTTATCTGGCGTTTATGCTACCCATCGTGTCCGTGGCACTGTCGCGGGTCATACTCGGCGTTCATTGGCCGTTAGATGTGATTGCCGGACTTGCGGAGGGGTTGCTGTTTGCAGCCATCTTACGCTGGCATCTGGGAAGGTCGGAACAAGCACCCCTGCCAACGGCTTTTCAGCGCTGGCTGGGGATGGGGATTCTACTATTGACGCTGGGTTACGCAGTCCTGAAAGGGACTGCAGCCCTCAGCTTCTACACTCAATAAAACCTTAACGTGCAGTTTTCTTAACACTTCGCTTGGTCGGTTTCTTAGCGCCACCTGCGGCCACCCGGCTGCCCGGGGACTTTCTGCTGGCTTTGGTTTTGGCTTTGCGCTTAATCGACTTTTTACTTTTACCTTTGGCTTTGGGTGACAGCTCAGCCAGCTCCCGCTCTGCGGACGATAGTTTTGCCAGTCGCTCATCTTTCTTCGCCGCAGACGCCTGCTTACGACGCGGATTGTGCGGATCAGCCGCCTTGGCCTTACGCGTCACCGGACGTTTACGTGGTTTTTTACTGTTATCCCACTCTTCCTTGCGACCGACATGTTCTTTTTCGCCACCTTTAGATTTAAAGCCGACCTCCGAAGGTGCGCTGATTTTGCCTTCCGCCAACAACTGGCGTTTTTTCACCTTTTCGCGCGTCTCAATGGTTTTCACCAGCTCGAAATCAATCTTACGCTCGTCCAGATCGACCCGTACAACCTGCACCCGCAAGCGATCACCCAAACGGAAATTCTTACGGGTCCGCTCGCCAACTAAGCGCTGTTTCGCCGCATCAAAGTTGTAGTAGTCACCCGGCAATGCGGTGACGTGAATCAGCCCCTCAACAAAGACATCCTCCAGCTCAACAAAGACACCAAAACCTGTCACGGCCGAGATCACGCCGTCGAACTCTTCGCCCACCTGATCCTGCATGTACTCGCACTTCAACCACGCCACCACATCGCGGGTAGCGTCATCAGCACGACGTTCGGTCATGGAGCAGTGCTCACCCAGCTGCAGCATCTGCTCCATGCTGTAACCGTATTGGAAATCCATATTCAACGAGAACTCATCCGGACGACCAATCGTCCGATCCTCTTTGGACGAGTGGATCATCGCACGGATCGCACGGTGCACCATCAGATCCGGATAACGGCGGATCGGCGACGTAAAGTGGGTATACGCGGTGTACGCCAGACCGAAGTGCCCCTTGTTGTCCGGGCTATAAACAGCCTGACGCATAGAACGCAGCATCATGGTCTGGATCACATGACGATCCGGGCGCCCCTCGATCTGCTCCGCCAACAGCTGGTAGTCGCTCGGTGACGGCTCTTCGCCGCCCCCCAGGTTCAAGCCCAGCTCCCCCAAATACGCGCGCAAGCTGGTCAGCTTCTGCTCTTTTGGCCCTTCGTGCACACGGTACAGCGACGGGACTTTCAACTTGCTCAGGAAGCGTGCGGTCGCGACGTTCGCGCAGAGCATGCACTCTTCAATCAGCTTGTGGGCATCGTTGCGGGTGACCGGCACAATCTTTTCAATCTTGCGCGCCTCACCAAACATGATACGGGTTTCAGTGGTTTCAAAATCGATAGCCCCACGGGTGTCACGTGCGGCACGCAACCCGCGGTAAAGACTGTGCAGCGATTCCAGATGAGGTACCACCTCATTGTATTCGGCCCGCAAGCGCTGCCCCTCATCACTCTCTGCTTCCATCAGCATCTTGCCGACTTTGGTGTAGGTCAGACGTGCATGTGACTGGATCACCGCTTCATAGAATTTGTAACTGGACAGGTTACCCGACTCACTGATAGTCATCTCACACACCATGGCCAGGCGGTCGACATGCGGGTTCAGCGAGCACAGACCGTTGGATAACAGCTCTGGCAACATCGGCACCACGAATTCAGGGAAGTACACCGAGTTGCCACGGTTGTGCCCTTCGATATCCAGCGCACTGTTCGGGCGCACATACCAAGACACGTCCGCAATCGCGACCCATAGACGCCAGCCTCCGGATCGCTTCTTCTCCGCATACACCGCATCATCAAAGTCTTTGGCGTCTTCACCATCGATGGTCACCAGCGGCAACGCCCGCAGATCCACGCGATTAGATTTCGCGCTCTCTTCCACCTCAGCGCTCAGATCACCGATCTCCTGACGCACATCATCGGGCCACTCGTCCGGCACATCGTAGTTTGCGATGGCTACCTTGATCTCCATACCCGGCGCCATATGGTCGCCCAATACTTCGGTCACATGCGCCTGAGGCATCTGGCGCTTACCCGGTTGGCGGAATAACTCCACCACCACCAGCTGCTGATCTTTATACTTCAGCGGGTTTTCCGGATTCGGAACAATCAGGACTTTCTGCGTCACACGCTGATTTTCCGGGACCAGCTCACCGAATCCTTTCTCACCGGTAAAGCGCCCCACCAGCTTGCGAGTGCAGTGCTCCAGCACTTCGACAATTTTGCCTTCACGCCGCCCCTTCTGGTCGACACCCACCTCCTGCACCAGCACGCGATCGCCATCGAATACTTTGCGCATTTCACGCGGCGTCAGGAACAGATCTTCACCACCCTCATCCGGCTTCGTAAAACCAAACCCATCACGATGACCAATCACACGACCCGGAATCAGCGCCATACGCTTAATCAGACAGAACTCATTCTTACGGTTGCTCATCAACTGACCGTCACGACACATCGCCTTCAAACGGTGCATCAGCGGATCAGCCGTGGCGGCATCATAGATCTCCAGCTCACGGCAGAGATGTTTATGACTGATCGGCGCATTCCAGTGATCCATAAATTCCATAATGAACGCGCGACTTGGAACCGCAGTACCGTATTTCTCTGCCTCAGCGGCTGCCTGAGGGTCTTTTTCGATCCAGTTATTACCCATGCGGAGAGTTTGGCCTTTATCTATTCAAATCTATTTAGTTGAGTCTAACCCATGTCGTGCTTTCTATCTTCATTTCAGGGACTTAGCATGCCCTTAAAGGGCCCCAAATACGAAAAAAGCCAGCGGTTAGCTGGCTTTTGAAGGACATTCTATGGAGAACAAGGCTTATGGACGCTCGTCCACTTCCTCTTCTTTCTCCGGTGGCATCAGGTCTTCCTTGCAGATGTTCATCATCAACAGCACGTTTGCCGCCACATAGATGGAGGAGTAGGTACCAATCACCACACCCACCAGCAACGCAATCGCAAAGCCATGAATCATCTCACCACCAAATACCGCCAGTGCAACCAGCACCAACATGGTGGTCAAGGAGGTTACCAACGTACGGCCCAGCGTCTGGCTCAGGGAGATATTCATAATCTCCGTCGACGTGCCTTTGCGGACCTTACGGAAGTTCTCACGGATCCGGTCCGCCACAACGATGGTATCGTTGAGCGAGTAACCAATCACCGCCAGAATTGCCGCCAGTACGGTCAGATCGAAATCCAGCTGCAGTAGCGAAAAGAAACCCAGTACGATCAGCACGTCGTGCGCCAGTGCCGACACAGCGCCTACTGAGAACTTGAACTGGAAACGGAAGGCTACGTACACCATGATCATGAACAGTGCCAGCAGCATGCCCATACCACCCTGCTCACGCAGCTCCTCACCCACCTGCGCACCAACAAACTCGTTACGGCGCAAGGTCAGTTCCTGAGCTTCACCGTCCTGCAGCGCAGCAACCACTTTATCACCCAGTTTCGGGTCGTGGTCCTGCCCCAGACGGATCAGGATATCGGTCGGCGAACCAAAGGTCTGCACAACCGCATCGTTGTAACCAGCAGACTCCAACTGGCCACGGATATGATTCAGATCCGCTGGCTGTTCGTAGCCAACTTCCACCAGACTACCGCCGGTAAAGTCGAGGCCCAGTTTCAGGCCATTCACCGCCAGAGAGCCGATGGAGATCAGCAGCAGGACTGCCGAGAGCACTGTCGCGATCTTGCGCAGGCCCATGAAGTTATAAAGCTTATTCGTCATCTCACGTGCTCCCTTAGATCGACAGCTTCTTAAGCTGACGACCACCGTAGGTCAGGTTAACCAGAGAACGGCTCACAATGATCGCCGTAAACATGGAGGTCACGATACCCACGGACAGCGTGATCGCGAAACCTTTCACCGGACCGGTACCCATCGCAAACAGGATAATGGCGGCCAGCAAAGTGGTGATGTTGGCATCAAAAATAGTGGTAAATGCGCGTTCGAAACCCGCATGGATTGCCGATTGCGGCGGCAAACCGTTGGCCAGCTCCTCTTTGATACGCGAGAAGATCAGCACGTTGGCGTCCACCGCCATACCCACTGTCAGTACGATACCCGCAATACCCGGCAGGGTCAGCGTCGCCGACAGCATCGACATCACCGCCACCAGCAGCACCAGATTGAGCGTCAACGCGACGTTCGCCAGCAGACCAAAGACGCGGTAGTACAGCACCATGAAGATCAGTACCAGTGCAAAACCGATCTGAACAGAGGTCAGACCCAGCTCAATGTTCTCAGCACCCAGGCTTGGACCAACCGTACGCTCTTCCACGAAGTAGATTGGCGCAGCCAGTGCACCGGCACGCAGCAACAGGGCCAGTTCAGAGGACTCGCCTGCGCCGTCCAGACCGGTAATACGGAACTGGTTACCCAGTACAGACTGGATGGTTGCCAGAGAGATAATGTTCTTCTCCTGGTAACGCACCTTGCTGGTCACCGTTTCGCCATCAACCTTCTTAACCACCGTGCGCTCTTTGTCTTCTACAAACAGCACCGCCATACGGCGTTTCACCGCATTACGGGTGGTACGGTTCATCAGCTCACCGCCCTGGCTATCCAGAGTGATGTTAACTTGCGGCTGGCCGTTTTCGTCGAAGCTCGCCTGTGCGTTCGAAACATTATCACCTTTGATGATAATTGCTTTCTCAAGCGTGGCTTTTCGTCCCTCTTCGCTACGGAACTCATAGGTTTCCGTCGTAGCGGAAGACGCAGTTGTCTTCGCTTCCAGACGGAACTCCAGCGTGGCTGTTTTACCGATAATTTTCTTCGCGGCTGCCGTATCCTGAATACCCGGCAACTGCACTACGATGCGGTTACGACCCTGACGCTGAACCAACGGCTCAGCCACACCCAGCTCGTTTACTCGATTTCGCAGCGTTGTAAGGTTCTGCTTCAGCGCGTAGTCTTCGATCTCACGGATCTTCGCTTCAGACAGGTTTACAACCACATAGAACTCATTGTCGCGGTCATCGGCGCTGATCAGGAAGCCCTGATACTCTTTACGCAGGAAACTCAGTGCATTGTCGCGGGTTTCCAGCTTGGTGAATTTCACCGCCAGACTGCCATCTTCCTGCGTTGTTACACTGCGGTAACGCAGCTTCTCTTCACGCAGCTTACGCTTGATGTCAGAGTTATAGTTTTCCAGCTTCTGCGCCACAGCGGTTGGCAGGTCAACTTCTAGCAGGAAGTGCACACCACCGCGCAGGTCGAGACCCAGCTTCATCGGACCGGCACCAATAGACGTCAACCAATCAGGGGTCGTCGGTGCCAGGTTAAGTGCGGCGATGTAGTTGTCACCCAAAATGCTGGATACCAGCACTTTAGCCTTGAGTTGCGCGTCACCATCAGGGAAACGAATCAGGCCATTACGGGCAGTCAACTCAGAAGATTTGATTTCGATACCCTCTTTTTTCAGGGCATCAGTTACACGGTCCAGCAAACGCTGATCCACCGTGTAGATATCACGGGTACCTGTCACCTGAATGGCGTGGTCATCCGGATAGAGGTTTGGCGCGGCATATAGCGCACCCAATGCCAGTACAAAAACGACCAGCAGGTTTTTCCAGAGGGGGTATCGGTTGAGCATAGTGCCCTGTCCCTATCAGATACAAAAACGCCACTGTGTCAGTGGCGTTTCCTTATTAAGCGAAAAATCAGATGCTTTTCAGGGTGCCTTTCGGAAGCGCTGCTGACACGTGGTTTTTCTGGAATGTCAGCTCGTTACCTTCGCTTACTTCCAAAACAACGTAGTCGTCGTTCAGCTTCACAACTTTACCCAAAATGCCGCCAGCGGTCAGCACTTCATCACCTTTGGTCAAACCACCCACCAGCTCGCGGTGCTCTTTAGCGCGCTTGGACTGTGGACGCCACATGAAGAAGTAGAAAATCAGACCAAAACCAGCCAGAAACAGCAGGTTAAACATACCATCCATTGGAGCGGCGCCAGCTGCAGATTCAGCATAGGCAGGAGAAATCAGGAAGCTCATTCAGCTTACTCCTAAACGTATTAAAAGAATTCTTTAGACTTATATGGTGTCTAACGGTGGCGTTTCAAGGCCCCGAAGACGATAAAATTCGTCCACAAAGTCGCTCAATTTAACCTGTTCAATATCCTCACGCAATCCAGCCATTAGTACCTGGTAGTAGTGCAGGTTATGGATGGTATTGAGTTGGGCGCCCAGGATCTCTTTACACTTATCCAAATGGTTCAGATAAGAGCGACTAAAGTTCTGACAGGTATAACAGTCGCATGTTTCATCCACAGGACGGGTATCGGTTTTATTGGCCGCATTACGGATTTTAACAATACCGGTCGTTGTGAACAGGAAACCATTGCGGGCATTACGAGTTGGCATCACACAATCAAACATATCCACACCACGGCGCACCGCTTCGACGATATCTTCAGGCTTACCCACACCCATCAGGTAACGTGGTTTGTCCTCCGGCATTTTGTACGCCAGATGATCCAACACGTTTTTCATATCTTCTTTTGGCTCACCGACAGACAGACCACCGATAGCATAACCATCGAAGCCGACCTGAGTCAGGCCTTCCAGAGACTCGTCACGCAGGTGAGGATACATCCCCCCTTGTACGATCCCAAACAGCGCCGACGGGTTATCCCCATGGGCTTTTTTGGAGCGCTCAGCCCAACGCAAAGATAAACGCATCGATTGAGCCGCCTCATTTTCCGTTGCCGGATACGGAGTACACTCATCGAAGATCATGACGATATCGGAACCCAGCTCACGCTGAACCTCCATCGAACGTTCCGGGCTCAACATCACCTTGTCACCGTTGACCGGTGACTGGAAGGTCACACCCTCTTCGGTGATCTTGCGCATATTGCCCAGACTGAACACCTGAAAACCACCGGAGTCGGTCAGGATCGGCCCCTTCCACTGCATAAAGTCATGCAGGTCACCGTGCTGACGCACAATCTCAGTACCCGGACGCAACATCAGATGGAAGGTATTACCCAGTACAATCTGGGCACCGGTCGCCTCGATATCACGCGGCAACATACCTTTAACCGTGCCGTAGGTACCTA
>NZ_JBFGYC010000091.1:0-9866 GCF_041587635.1 Pontibacterium sp.
GATTTTTTGACATATATCAGGCAGGAAAGGAGATGGGGATGGGGCGTTGCCACTCATTAATTAGTCGATATCAGGACCAGCTAATCAGTTCTACGCCGTCGAAGGAGAGTTCAGAACCGTCGGCAAAACTGATGATGCCGATGCTGTCGGGGTTAAGCGCGAGGGCTTGATCAGCCATATCAAAATTGACGACTTCATTGTTGATGCGGAGCTGCCAGACATCGTCTTCGTCGACGTCGATATGAATCGTATCGGTCCAGCCGCTGCTGCTCTCGCCGCCGTGGAAATGATTCAGGCCCTGTTCACCGCTGGCAAAGTAAGTGTCGCTGCCGCTGCCGCCGTAGATGGTGTCATTGCCAGCGCTGCCGTAGAGCTGGTCATTCCCGTTGCCACCATAGAGTTGGTCGTGGCCAGCACCGGAGCGGAGGTTGTCATCGCCTTCTCCCCCGTGCAGATAGTTGTTGCCATCACCTGCTATGAGCGTGTCGTTGTCGTTGCCACCATACAGGGTATCGTCACCGGCACCGGTCTGAATGTAGTCGCGGCCATCATCACCGACGATGAAGAAACTTCCGAGGCTATAGAGATCAATCAGTTCAAAGGTATCGTCGCCGCTTCCCAGATAGATCTCTCCGTTGCCGGATTGTATGTTTACCTGATCGTTACCGGTGCCAGCGATGATGTTGTAGCTACCCTGTGTTGCAAACAGGGTGTCGTGACCGGCGCCGCCATTGATAACATCGTTGCCGCTACCGCTATAAATTACATCGTTGCCATTGCCACCATAGAGGGTGTCGTTGCCCGAGCCGGTGGTGATCCGGTCATCGCCATTGCCTGCAACGACAAAACTGTCACCGCCTGTCTCGGGCAGGAGCAGCTCAAAAATGTCATCACCGTCTCCGAGATAAACCTCATTGTGGCCTGAGCCTGCTGCCACCTGGTCGTGGCCTGCGCCTGCGATAATTGTCTTATCACCGTTGCCCGCGGTCAGCGTGTCGTTACCATTACCGCCGTTCAGCGTATCGTTGCCATCACCGCTGTTGATGATGTCGTTACCGTTGCCGCCGTAAATGGTGTCGTTGCCTGCGCCGGTGGTGACATGATCATCACCGTCATCGGCAGCAACAAACTGGCTGCCCAGAGAGGTGAGGTCCAGTACCTGATAGGTGTCATTGCCCGCGCCCAGGTAGGCTTCATTGGTACCCGCGGTTGTGATCACCGTGTCGTTGCCGTCTCTGGCGATAAACGTGTTGTTACCACGACCTGCAATCAGGGTGTTGTCGCCGCTTCCGGCATGAAGGTAGTTGTTACCTTCGCCGCCGTTGATGGTGTCGTTACCTTCACCGCCGTATATAGTGTCGTTACCGGCACCACTGATGACCTCGTCGTCGCCTTCGTCGGCGGCGATGAAGTTATCTCCCGCCAGCGCCAAATCGAGCAGGCTGAACGTGTCATCGCCTTCGCCGAGGTAGATGAAATTGTCGCCATTCCCAACGGTTACACGGTCATTGCCGTGGCCGCTGAATACGGTGTTATTGCCATCGCCGGTATTGATAATGTCATTGCCAGCACCTGCGTTGATCAGATCGTTGCCTGCGCCACTGTCAATGCTGTCGTGACCTTCGCCGCCATAAATTTCGTCGTTGCCCGCGCCTGTTGTTACGCGATCATCGCCGTCATCAGCTGCCACGAATTGATGACCGGTATCGGTACGGTCCAGGATCGTAAAACTGTCGTTGCCGTTACCGAGTAAGGTCTGGCTCGTGCCTGATGTCAGGAAAACCGTGTCATTGCCATTGCCGCCGATCAGCGTGTGATTGCCGTGGCCTGCACGTAAAGTATCGTTTCCTTCACCACCGCTGAGGTAGTTATCTCCGGATTGACTGATCAGGGTATCATCGCCATCACCGCCGTACAGAGTATCGTCGCCAGCGCCTGCATCCAGGGTGTCATTCCCGTTGCCACCGTGAAGGGTGTCATTCCCTGCGGCGGTTGTGATGTCATCATTTCCCTCATCGCCCAAGACAAGGTGAGCACCTGTTGAGGTGGCGTCGCGTACGCGAAAGGTATCCTGACCATCGCCAAGATAGGCTTCAGAGCGTCCAGAGTTGATTTCTACGGTATCGTCACCGGAACCGGCGACAAGGATAAACTCGCCGTCTTCAGCTAATAAAAGGTCGTCGCCATCGAAGCCGTGAAGGGTGTCGGTGCCTGATCCGCTGTGCAAATAATCATCCTGATCGCTACCCAGGAGTACATCATTATCAGACGTACCGCTGAGGTCTGTATGCTGTGCCTGAGTATGTGCGTCCGACATCGTTCAACCCTTTGGATCGCTGGAAGCCTGAATGAAATTAAGAATGTGCTGTTGCCAGCATATGTTCTGTTATATGGATCGGCAGTGTTCAAGGATATCTTAACGAAACCCTCTGTGTCTGGCTGTTGATCCATATCATCTGCAGCGGGCGATTAGCTATCAGTGCGCAATCGATAACCACTCAGACGACTGTTTATATTGCTATCTGACTTGTTGTCTAGCCCTTAGTCTCGATTCGTTTGAATGAGATTGTTATTAGTTCAGTAACAGCAGGGCATATAGAGACTTGGTGCTATTTTCTGTTGTTTGAATTTATACCGGGTGCCGCTTCTTGTCAACAAGATGATCTGTTTGTTTTTGTTTGAATTTTAGGTTGGTTTCTGGTGTTTTATGGGGCTCGGCCGATAGGTAGTGTTTAAATCCCGCTTAGGTCATGGACAGGGAAAAGGTAAAGGTTAGTATTGTAGGCCGCTTTGTAGGTATCGAGCGGTCGTTCAGGCAGTAGCTGCAAATGGAGGCAGTTCATAAATGGCAAATCAGGCTGGGATCGATATTCCGCGTAACTGGCTGCGTTTAGATGTATTTCTGGCATCGTTTGGAGTGAATTTGCTGGCGATGGCAATGCCCATTGTGGTGCTCCAGTCCTATGACCGGATTATTCCCAATCAGGCGCTGGATACCTTTACGATTCTGGTGATCGGGATCGGTGGTGTGATTTTGCTGGAGGTCCTGCTGAAAGTATTGCGTTCGGTCATACTGGCATGGAGTGGTGCACGTTTTGAACACTCCGCGAACATGAACGTTTTCTCCAAAGTGCTTTATGCCGATTCGCTGGCGTATAACCAGCACTCCCAAGGTTACTATCTTTCTCGCATGCAGTCGGTCGAAGATTTGCAGCGATTTTTTTCCGGGCAATCCATGTTGCTGTTGCTGGATCTGCCGTTCGCTTTTCTGTTTCTTGGTCTGATCTGGTTTATTGGCGGTGAGCTTGTGTTGGTACCTGCGCTGCTTATGGTGTTATTTGCGGTGGTCGCTGTTGTGTTGGGCAAAAAGCTTGAGCAGGCACTGGAGGTAAATCATCAGACCGAGCAGCATCGACAAAACTTCCTGATTGAATCCCTGAACAATATTCACACCATCAAATCCATGGCGATGGAGTCGTTGATGATGCGCCGTTACGAGCGGTTGCAGGAGCGTTCTGCGGAGGGCGTTTATTCGCTGGCGCATATTAACAGTGTGGTACAGGGTGTTGGCAGTACGTTCTCACAGGTGGCGATGGTGCTGGTGGTCGCCTTTGGTGCGCTGATCGTACTGGAGGGCGAGTTAAGTGTCGGTGCGCTGGCGGCAGTGACCATGCTGACCGGACGGGCGCTGCAGCCTGGGCTGAAAGCGATGGGGCTTTGGACGCAGCTGCAAAGCGTACGTATTGCACGAAAGCAGGCGCAGGAACTGAGCGACCTGCCCGCGGAACAAAGTGGTGATTATCGGCCCGACGAACCTCCGCGGGGTGATGTGGTAGTTGAAGATGTCTGGTTCCGCTATCCGGAAACGGAGGAGTGGTTGCTTAAAGGTGTCTCGTTTGATGTGCAAGCAGGGGGAGCAGTTGCAATCACAGGACGCAACGGGGTGGGTAAAAGTACGTTGTTGTCGCTGATCGCAGGTCTGATTAAGCCGGAAAAAGGTGAAATCCGGATCGATGATAAACCCCTACCCGAATATGACGCTGAACTGTTGCGCCATTACGTGGGCTTTGTCCCTCAGCATGGCACGTTATACGAAGGCACTATCCTGGAAAATATGACGCTGTTTCGGTCGGGGGATGTGATTGAACAGTCCCTCAATCTGTCGCGCCACCTGGGGTTAGATGAAATTGTCGCACGCCTGCCGGATGGCTTGGATACGTTGGTAGGGGGCTCGGCGGTTGATCCGTTATCAGAGGCCGTGAAGCAGAAAATCCTGATGGTGCGCTCATTGGTCGGTGACCCGCGTATTATGATTCTGGATGATGCCAACGCTAACTTTGACCTGAAGAACGATGCCAAACTGCTGAATTTGCTACAGCGTATTCGCGGCAGTCGTACATTGATTGTGGTGTCCTACCGCCCTTCGTTCCTGCGTATCTGTGATAAAGCCTATGAATTACGTGATGGGGAGCTGATACAGCTTCAGCGTCGTCGGGAGATTCAGGCCAGGCAGCAGGAGGGACCGCAATGAGTATGGATACAGTGAAAGACCCACACACGATTGATGATCAGTTGTCTGCAGACGAACCGGTGTCTGTCGCTGATCAGAAGACAGTGGCAGATGATCAGAACGATGCATTAAGTGAGGTCCTGACCGCGGCGTTACGCGCTGATTCACTGGATGATCTGCAATCGGGGTCTCCCTATTCGGCTTGTTTGTTGCCTCTGTTGCGTGCGTTGGGCTGGAATCACTATGCCCGTGAATTGATTGAAGCGTTGCCGCACTTCTCTGATTACCTTGAGTTGGTGGACCTGCGTAATATTCTGGTGCGGCTGGGGTATGAAAGCATGCCGCGTAAAACCCGGCTTAATCAGCTGTCGAGCGAACTCTATCCCTGCTTGTTTGTGGGTGAGGATGATAAACCACTGGTGTTGCTGGCGGCAGATGAAGAACACGAGGGGCAGGTACGCTACTTTGATGCCGAACAGGGGCAGGAGCTGGTCGGTCATCTGGACAACCTTAAGGGTTGTGCCTACCTGTTTACCCATATCAACACCACGCACGGTCAGACTGTGTCGACTAAGTCTTCATCGGAATGGTTTGATCAACTTCTGGGGCGTTTTCGTAACTTGTTCGGCTGGTTGCTGGGGATGACCTTCCTGATCAACCTGATCACTATGTCAGTACCGTTATTTATCATGATGGTGTACGACAAAGTGATCGGCGCAGAATCTGTCGACGCGCTACCAACGATGGTGGCCGGAATTATATTGTTACTGATCTCGGATATCGTGCTGCGTTATTTTCGGGGCCGTTTGATGGGTAATATGGCGGGGCGGATGGACTATCTGATTGGTGTTGAAACCTTTCGGCAGATTCTGAACCTGCCGCCAATACTGACTGAGCGTTCGACCATGGCGGCACAGCTGGCACGGCTGAAACAATTTGATAGCGTGCGGGATTTCTTTACCGGCCCCAATGCCTCAACGTTGCTGGATCTGCCCTTTATTCCGCTGATGATTGCACTGATCGCTTTTATCGCAGGATGGGCTGCCGTTGTGCCGGTGGTGATGTTGCTGCTGTTTATGGTGTTTGGCCTCATGTGGTTGCCGGTCAGTGCAGGTCGGGTGTTGCGCACGGGGCAGGCACGCAATGATAAGCAGAAGATGCTCATTCAGAGTTTGTCTGGCCGCAGCGAAATAAAAGGCGCGGCGGCTGAACAGTCGTGGCTGGGGCGTTTTCGGGAGTATTCTGCGGAATCCTCTACCGCCAACTATAAGGCTGCGGTGGCCAGTGCCGTAATCAATGCAGTTTCACAAGCCGGGGTCGCCATCGGCAGTCTTGCGGTGTTGGTGATCGGTGTCTATTCGGTGATGGCGGGAGATATGACTGTTGGCGCGCTAATCGCCACGATGGTGCTGATTGGAAAAGTGTTGTCGCCTATTCAGCAGACCTTTCTTAGTTTTGGGCGCTTTAAGCAGGTGATGGCCGCAGTCAAACAGCTGAACCAGCTGATGAAGCTCGACGTGGAAAAGAACAGTCGGGCCTCATCCGTGATGCTATCCGGGTTGAAAGGTCGTATTGGTATTGATCGGATCAGTTTTCGTTACTCGCCGAACAGTGATCCGGCATTGACCGGAGTGTCACTGGTGGCGGAGCCGGGTGAGATGGTGGTCATCACGGGTGATACGGGGTCCGGAAAATCAACACTGGTGAAGTTGATCGCGGGGATGTACAAGCCGCAGGCGGGTAGTCTGACATTGGATGAACATGATATCCGCCAGTTGAATGTTAAGGATTTGCGACGTGCAATCGCTTATGTTCCGCAGAATGCTCAGCTCTTCCACGGGACAATTGCGCAAAATATTCGCATGAACGATGTGCTGGCAACCGATGAAGATCTGAGAAGTGTGGCGCAGTCGGTGGGTATTCTGGATGACATTCTGGCGTTGCCGCAGGGTTTTGAAACGCCTATTGGTGATGAACGTACTCAGCGTCTGACGCCGGGGTTTGTTCATGGCATCTCTATGGCGCGTGCGTTTGTGTGTTCGGCACCGGTGGTGATTCTGGATGAACCCGGAGCATCGCTGGATCGGGAAGGTGATATGAAACTAGTGTCGCAGCTACGGGCGCTGAAAGGTAAAAAGACAGTGCTGGTGGTGACCCACCGTCCAAGTCATATACGTCTGGCGGACAAAGCGATTGTGCTGGATAAAGGTGTAACGAAATTTGCCGGAGAGCCGGAACAGGCGCTGCAGGTATTGGTAGGGGGTCTTCGTGAAGGAAAATAATACGGTGTTTGCAGAAGAACGGACCGCAACCCTGCCACGTGCACGTGCGCGTTTTCTGGCGCAGGCGATTCAGCTGGAAGAACCTACGCCGAGCTTTATCGTGCCGGTATCGATTGTTGTGGGTATTTTGCTGCTGATCGCGGTTGTGGTCTGGAGCGCATTTACGGAAGTGAATGAAGTGGCGCTGGCGAAAGGTGAGGTCGTGCCTGCCGGTTCGATTCTGGAGGTACAGCATCTGGAAGGCGGCATCGTGAGTGAGCTACATGTGCGTAACGGTGACAACCTGAAAGAAGGCCAGCTGATTTTAAGCCTTGATCCGGCTACATCGGAGTCAGAGTTACAGCAGATGCAGAGTCGTCGGGTTAATCTGCAGCTGCAGGAAGAGCGACTGAAGGCGTTGATTGACCGTCGTCCGCCGACTTTCCCTCGGGTGGGGGCAGGGTATCGGGATCTGCTTGAGCGACAGCGTACGATCTATCTGGCGCAGGTGAATAGCCAAACCAGTGAGATGGCGGTGATTGAGAGTCAGATTCAGCAACGTCGCGATGAGCTGCGGCGTCAGCGTAATCAGGTGGCTTCTTTGAAAAAGGAACTGGCGATCCATCGGGAGCAGGTGTCTATTCGTGAGGCCTCGGTTGTTAGGGGTTCTGTTTCAAAGTCTGAGCTGTTGGCCGCGAAGGCAAAAGTGGCGGAAGTTGAGAACGAATTGCTGCAGACCCAGGATGGCATTGCGGTGGCCCGTACCGCGCTAAAAGAGAATCAGCAGCGCAAACGGGATGGTATTGCACGCTTTAACCGCGATATTGAGCTGGAGGCCGGTCAGGTCACCAGTGAGCTGGGCGAAGTAGAAAGTACCCTGATTCGCTTGCAGGCGCGTGATGAACGTCAGGAAGTACGTGCGCCAGTGGGTGGGATTGTGCAGGGCTTATCGATTGCCGGATCTCGTGGAGTCATCGCTCCGGGTCAGGTGATTATGCAGATCGTACCGGTCGATGAAGATCTGATCGTTGAAGCTAAAATTTTGCCGCAGGATATCGGACACGTACACACCGGGCAGAGCGCGAAACTGAAGTTTGTCAGTTATGACTTTTCCCGTTTTGGCAGTCTTGATGGCACGGTGAATCAGATCTCTGCGTCGACGTATCTGGATGAGGAGAACCAGCCGTACTATCGCGCTGAGATTAAAATGGATAAAGCGTATTTAGGCGCTCAGCCGGGTGAGCTGAATGTGTTGCCGGGTATGACGCTGACCGCTGATATTCAAACCGGTAAGAAAACGATTCTGGAATACCTGCTGCGACCGGTAACGCGTGGATTTGATAACGCCTTCCGTGAGCGTTAAGTCAGGGTGAAAATTTTGCATCAGGCGCGGACGGTGCCTGATGCAAATTGATCTGATGCTATTTGCTGCCGATCAGCTCTATCATGTACCCATCTGGATCTTTCACGAACGCGATGACGGTGCTGCCGTGTTTCATCGGACCGGCTTCACGCACAACTTCACCGCCTTTCGCTTTGATCGCATCGCAAGCGGCATACACATCTGCAACTTCAATGGCTATATGCCCGTAAGCGTTGCCCAGCTCGTAACTACCGGTTTCCCAGTTATGCGTCAGCTCCAGTACGGTATTGTCTGCTTCATCTCCGTAACCCATAAATGCCAGCGTAAACTTCCCATCCGGAAAGTCTTTACGACGCAATAAATGCATACCCAGAATATCGGTATAGAACGAAATCGATTTTTGCAGGTCAGTAACCCGCAACATGGTATGAAGAATCCGCATAGTCTCTGTCTCGTTATTGTGGTCAATTGGTCGAAAGTGCGTGTCGACCGTGGCATAGTGTTTTAGTATAACCAGTATGAGACTGATGTTTTATTAGAGTTAAGGGAAGGGGTGGTTATGTTTCAAGATATGAATAAAGCATTTAGCCAGTCAATGGAGCCATTTAAGGATCTGGTGAATATCCAGACGAAGATGTTGGAAGAGCTGACCCGCCAGCAGATGGCGTGCACGAAATCCTGCATTGAAGCGACTATTCAGCAAACGAAAGAGATGCAGAACTGTCAGTCACCGACAGAGTTGATGGAGCTACAGAAGACTTACGCTAAAAAGCTGGAAGACACGTTGAAAGATGCCAGCGAGCACAACCTGCAGGCATTAGGCGAAGCGCGCTCTGAGATGGAACGACTGACTCAAGATACATTTGATGCGTTTGCCAGCAAAAAATAAGTCGTCACGTCGTTGTAAAGAGAGCAGCCATTAGACGCTGCTTTTTTTATGTCTGTTATAATGGCTCTGTTTTTAGTTTTGACTGGAATGTACGTTACAGATGAGCAACACCATCGGTCTATTTTTTGGTACTACCACCGGTAACACGGAAGATGTTGCAGTATTGATTGCTGAGCAGTTGAGCGAATTTTCTGTGGATCAGCACGATATCGCAGAAGAGGGGCTAGCCGCGGTCGGCAACTACCAGCATATGATTCTGGGTATTCCAACCTGGGACTTTGGTGAGCTGCAGGAAGACTGGGATGATCTCTGGTCTGAGCTGGATGAGATCGACTTTAACGGCCGGACGTGCGCGTTGTTTGGTCTGGGCGATCAGATCGGTTATGCAGAGTGGTTTCTGGATGCGATGGGTTTACTGCATGACAAATTGCAGGAACGCGGTGCCCGTATGGTGGGGTACTGGCCTAATCAGGGCTATAAATTCACCGGATCTAAAGCGCTGACCCAAGATGAAACCCATTTTGTAGGGCTTGCTGTGGATCAGGATAGCCAGTCCGATGAGACCGACGAGCGCGTTGAAGCCTGGGTTAGACAGGTTGTGAACGAGTTTGAGCTTGATTGAGCCATAAATTTACGCTGCACAAGATTCAAACAATGCCTGTGATCAGGTAAAATATCCGCCTTTTTTTCGAATCAGAGAGTTTGAACCCCCACGATGGAAATCAATCCGATCATCACCGCCCTGAAGGATATCTCCGAGCGTACAACTGTACTGCGTGGTTATCTGGATTACGACGGTAAGAAAGAACGTCTGGAAGAGGTTGAGCGCGAGCTGGAAGATCC
>NZ_JBFGYC010000092.1:0-9864 GCF_041587635.1 Pontibacterium sp.
CGTGAATATTGGTGGTTTGCAGCTACAGCAGCCCGATTTCGTTCAGCGGTTGCAAGCCATGTTGGCGACACATCCGGATGTGCGTCCTGAAAGCTTAGAGCTGGAGGTGCTGGAAACCAGTGCATTGCAGGACATTGTGAAAGTGTCCGCGGTCATGCGGGACTGTCAGGCGATTGGTGTCAGCTTTGCGCTCGATGATTTTGGTACCGGTTATTCTTCGTTGACCTATCTGAAGCACTTACCGGCCGCGGTGCTAAAAATCGATCGCTCCTTTGTGCGTGATATGTTGGATGACCCCGATGATCTGGCTATTCTTGAAGGCATTATGGGGATGTCTTCGGCCTTCCGTCGTCAAGTCATTGCTGAAGGTGTAGAGCATATCGAACATGGCGCAATGTTACTGCAACTGGGTTGTGAGTTGGGGCAGGGGTACGCGATCGCTAAACCGATGCCAGCGGATGCGGTGCCTGGCTGGATGGCTCAATGGCAACCGCCGAAGGTCTGGCAGCGTCAGCAGCGAATCAGTCGTGATGACCTGTCGTTACTATTTGCAGCCATCGAGCATCGTGCCTGGGTCAGGGCTATTGACCGTTATGTGCATTCTGACGATCAGTTTGTACCGCCACTGGATCCCTGCGAGTGTCGTTTTGGTCAGTGGTTGTACAGTGAAGGGAATCAGCGATATGGCGGCTCAACACTGTTTGAGGAGATTATCGATCTGCACAAGCAGGTACATCGGTGTGGTGAAGAGGTTTGTCTGCACGGAGCGTCAGGAGACATGCAAGCGGTCTCGAAGGCTCAGGATGAATTGAATGATCTCAGTGATGACTTACTGAGCTGTCTGGGTGTGTTGCTGAATGATTATGCCATCGGCCATCTGGCCAATATGGAGCAGCCTGTCAGCGGCGATTAACACTCATATCCGCGTCGACCTCCGAGAAGCGTTTTAGGTCTTTCAGGAGGTGTCGCGGATCTGTCAGAGATAATGTGTGGAGCATTGTGCAGGTGGCTTATTTAAGGCCTTCCTGTACTGCCCATACTGCGACTTCTACACGTGAGCGCAGGTTCAGTTTCTTCAACAGGTGTTTCACATGCACTTTTACGGTGCCTTCAGTGATGCTCAGTTTGCGGGCGATCAGTTTATTTGGCAGGCCCGCAGCAATCAGTTTAATGATCTGTTTCTCGCGCGGTGTCAGGCTGCTGATGTCCGGCCCTTTGGACGCTGTACGTTTGCTTTGAAGCGCTTGCGCGAGCAGGGTCGTCAGGCGTTCGCTAATGACCATTTTCCCGGTTGCCGCCTGATTCAGGTTGCTCAGTAACTCCTCCGGTTCCATATCTTTCAGCAGGTAACCGTCGGCACCGGCTTTGAGGGCTGCGACCACGTCTTCTTCGTTGTCTGAAACCGTAAACACGACCACACGCGAGCTGACGCCATCGTCGCGCAGCATCTTCAGCGTTTCAATGCCGTTGATCTCGGGCATATTGAGATCCAGCAAGATCAGGTCAGGTTCGTGCTTCAGCGCTTGTGCTAATCCTTCGTGGGCGTTGCTGGCTTCGGCGACCACTTCCAGATCGGTATCCAGTTCGATCAGCTGTTTAACACCTTTACGTAGCAGCGGGTGGTCGTCGATCAACAGGATCGATGCCTTGCTACCTTGCTCACTGCTTATGTCACTCATAAAAAATCCTGCTACTTATCTCTGTTTAGGGCGGAAGCGCATCATGACCTGAACACCACCGCCGTCGCGGTTGTTGACCGATAGGTCGCCGTTCAGTGTGCTGGCGCGATCACGCATAATCACCAGACCATAATGGTTAGTGAGGTCTTTGTCATCGGGTAAACCGATACCATCGTCTTCAATGCAGACTTCAACCTGTTCACCGGGCTGCATAACATGGACGGATACCTCGCTGGCCTGACTGTGTTTGACCACATTGGCAAGGGCTTCACGGACCAGCTGCAATACATGCACCTCTTCGTTCGGACTGAGGCTCTGGTGACGCAAGCTGTACTTCAGCCCGATATCGAGGTGCAGTCGTTCGGAGAACTCTTTGATCGTAGCTTCCAGTGCGGGCTTCAGGCCGGGCTGATCCAGTGTCAGTCGGAACGTGGTGAGCAGTTCCCGCAACTGACGATAGGCGTTATTTAATCCCTCTTTCAGCTCATTGGTCACATCATCAATCTGGCTTTCATCCGCGTGTTTTTTACGCAAAATCTGCAGACGGCTGACCTGCATCTTCAGATAGGAGAGGGATTGTGCCAGAGAGTCATGAAGTTCACGGGCAATCACTGCACGCTCTTCCATCAGGGACATCTGCTGTTCTTTCTCGGCCTTCAGTTCAAGCGAGAGCACCGTGCCAAGGTTCTCCACCAGTGTGGTGAGCAGACGGATCTGTTCGTTCGACGGTGGGGTGTCCGGGTTGAACTCAACGATAAATTCACCGAAATACGCTTCGCGGGTCTGAATTGGGATGCTTAAAGTGTCACGCACCTTGCTATCCATACGCGATACCAGGCAGACGTCACAGCTCTGGTTAGCGCAATCATCCGGGCGTTCCAGAAGCTGAGTGGTTAGGGTGCGATAGCTGTTGCGTTGGTTCGGCTCACACAGGGTGACACGGACCGGGCCTACCGGAATCACTTCTTCCAGCTTTTTCATGACCGGCATCAGGCGTCGACAGATATCTTCATCGCGGTTAAAGCGGCGGGTGGCTTCGTAAAGTAGTTGCAGGGATTCATTGGTGTTACGCAGCTGCGCGGTTTTTTTCTGCACCCGGTTTTCAAGGTCGGTATAGGTTTTGGACAGCTCTTCGGCCATATGGTTAAAAGTCGTGCCGAGCAGGCCCAGTTCATCATCGCTCTGGTAGTACACCCGGGCATCCAGATTTCCTTGCCCCGCCTTTTTGGCGGCATCCAGCAGTTGGGCCAGCGGTTCTACAACGTTACTTTTGATGTCGTACATGGCGATGAAGATGATCAGGATGGTCATAAACAGGCTGATGCCTTGTACCAGGCTGAGCAGCTTGATCTTGGATTCGGTGCTTTCCTCCAATAGCTGTACCAGATGATCGATCTTGGGGACAAATTCTTCGAAACGGCGCAGGTATTCGGTATTTCCGCGTGGAGCTGCCTGGATTGCGATGGTCAGAGCGGGGGCGAGTTCATTTTGCCATTCATCGATCAGGCTCTCATAGAACTGTCGCTGATTGTGTTCGCTGTCGCTGGGAATAACGTTCGCTAGTTTAGGGCTTTTGATGCGTTGTTCGAACTCATCCAGTGAATTTTGTACTTTCTGTAGGGTATTTTCCGATGCGTGAATTTCGTGCTGTTGGGTTTCAGCCACAATGCGGTAGGACATCATTCGTAATGAGCCGGCCAGGTTGATACCCGCAGCATCACCCTGTGTACTTTCAGCAACAATGACCGAGCTGATCATGCTGATCAACGCCATCAGACTGATGGCAAACATGGCAGTGCCAAGGCGGGTGATGATCGATTGGTTGAGGAAATTCATAGCTAAGCCCCGTGATTGACTGGCGGTACTCATAAAGAACCAGTCGCTGAAAAGCGTTTTCTTACGCCTTATACTAAAGTCCACAAATTATCAGCTAAAACAGCAGCTTACAAAGGAAATAAGAGGTACCACTAAGGAGGTATTTCCATAAAACCGCCATCTTTTCAGTAAGTTAGAACTTGATTCGGATCAATACCCGGATGCTCTGTGAGGGATAGGTTTTGACTTAACGCAAGTTCAAACACCTTCGAGATTGTGATGGCCCAGGATACTCAAAAGCAAATATCAGCACTGATTATGAGCACATTGATGTTCGCAGGGTGCTTTGTTGTCTGGACGTTGATCTCGGTAATCGGTGTACAGATCAAGTATGAACTGCAGTTGAGCGAGACCGAATTCGGTTTTTTGGTAGCGACACCGATCCTGAGTGGTGCGCTGGCGCGTTTGCCAATGGGGATGTTGGCAGAGCGCTATGGTGGTCGCCAACTGATGACCGGCTTGGTGTTGCTGGTCAGTATCCCGCTATACGCCTTCTCCTACGCTGAAACTTACTGGCAGTATCTGGCGCTGGGTCTTTGCATCGGTATGGCTGGCAGTAGTTTTGCCATCGGTATCCATTATGTGTCTGCCTGGGCTTCCCGTGACAACCAGGGGTTAGCCATGGGTATCTTCGGTGCCGGTAATCTGGGTGCTGCGCTGACCAACCTTGTGGCACCGTTGATCATTATCGCTTACGGCTGGCGCATGGCACCGGTGGCGTACGCTTTCGTGCTGGTGTTGCTGGGGCTGCTGTTCTGGCTGCTGACTCAGGACGATCCGGTACATCAGCGCCGCACGGAGCAGCAGAGCGAACCTAAGCTGAAGCAGCTGTTTATCCCACTGCTTGATCTGCGTGTATGGCGTTTCGGTCTCTACTATTTCTTCGTATTTGGTGGCTACGTGGCCCTGACCTTGTGGTTGCCTGAATACTACGTCACTCAATATGGACTGGATCTGAAAACCGCGTCCTTCCTGACCCTGCTGTTCACTGTGCCCGGTGCGTTAACCCGGGTCATCGGTGGCTGGTGTGCGGATCAGCTGGGCGCCCGCCGGGTGAACTGGTCGGTTTTCTGGATCTGTCTGATCTGTCTCTTTTTCCTTTCCTATCCACCTACAACCATGACTATCCATGGCACTGAGCAAGACATGACGTTTCTGCTCGAGATGCCGGTCTGGATGTTTACTGTACTAGTGATGATTGTGGGTGTGGCAATGGGATTTGGCAAAGCCAGCGTGTTTCGCATGGTGTACGACTACTACCCCGATCGAATGGGGACAGTAGGCGGCGCTGTCGGGCTGCTGGGAGCGATTGGTGGTTTTGTACTACCGATCAGTTTTGGTCTGGTTACAGACCTGTTTGGGGTTCGTAGCTCCTGCTTCATGTTGCTTTACGGTCTGCTGGCGGTATGCATGGTCACCATGTATTACGGCATCAGCAAACAGGACCAGAAGCAGCGTCTGCAGGAGGCGATCCAGAATAACTTTCTGAAAGAGAACCTGGACGCTTAGGATGGCGGACACCCGGGGGGCCGGTTTAGGTTTGAAGAGATCAGAAAGTGCCATTTGAACACATATAAGAGGATGGGAAGTGCATTCCTGTTCTGCTCTAAGCCTGGAGAATCAGTTATGTCTGATCTACGCACGTGGGATGTCGAGGACACCAAGTTCTGGGAATCCGAAGGCAAGAAGGTGGCGAACCGAAATCTGTGGATCTCGATCCCCAGCTTGCTGAGTGGTTTCGCCGTATGGTTGTACTGGGGCATTATCACAGTACAGATGTTGAACCTCGGTTTTGGCTTTGAAAAAGCTGAGCTGTTTACTCTCGCGGGTATTGCCGGTCTGACCGGTGCAACGCTGCGTATCCCGAGTAGTTTCTTTATTCGTATCGCGGGTGGTCGAAACACCATCTTCTTCACCACGGCCCTGTTGATGTTGCCAGCTGCGGGTGCAGGTTTTGCCTTGCAGGATAAAGATACGCCATTGTATGTGTTCCAGATCCTGGCGTTCCTGTCCGGTATTGGTGGTGGTAACTTCGCATCGTCCATGTCCAACATCAGCTTCTTCTTCCCGAAACGTCAGCAGGGTCTGGCGCTGGGTCTGAACGCAGGTCTGGGTAATGCAGGTGTAACCACCATGCAGATTCTGATCCCACTGGTGATGACATTTGGTATCTTCGGTGGTGAACCGATGATTCTGGAAAACACCTCCGGTACGCTGATCGGTAAGATCCCTGCAGGTTCTGAAACCTACATCCACAATGCTGGCTTTGTGTGGCTGCTGCTGTTGATCCCTCTGGCGATTGCGGGTTGGTTCGGCATGAACAACATCCGTACCGAAGCGGTATCGCCTGATATCGGTTCTCCTGCAAGTGCGATGGGTAAAATCACCGGCCTGCTGCTGATCGGTTTCTTCACCGCAGCCTGTGGTCTGTATGTGATTCTGCCTGCACCACTGGGTATGGGTGCACCGGGCTGGGCTAAATGGCCTGTGATCGCGGGTATCCTCTTCAGCACCATCATGCTGATGAAGATGATCCCGGGTGACATTCGTCCGAATCTGCAGCGTCAGTTCAAGATCTTCGAAAACAAGCACACCTGGGTAATGAGTGTTATCTACACCATGACTTTCGGTAGCTTTATCGGTTACTCCGCTGGTTTTGCACTGGCGATCAAAGTGGTATTCGGTTACCAGCACCTGATGGTGGATGGTGTTCTGACACACGAAACTGTGAACGCGAACGGACCGTCTGCTCTGATGTACGCTTGGATGGGACCATTTATCGGCGCGTTGATCCGTCCTGTGGGCGGTTGGATTGCGGATAAAGTCGGTGGTGCTAAAGTGACTCAGTACGTTGCTATCGTAATGATCGCAAGAGCACTGGGCGTAGCTTACTTCCTGAAAGCGGCTTACCAGTCTGCAACTCCGGAAGAGTTCTTCGTACCCTTCCTGATCCTGTTCCTGGTGCTGTTCGCAGCAACTGGTATCGGTAACGGCTCCACTTTCCGTACTATCGCAATGGTATTCCCGAAAGAGCAGGCAGGTCCTGCACTGGGTTGGACTTCTGCGGTAGCGGCTTACGGTGCCTTCCTGATCCCTAAAATCTTCGGTGAGCAGATCAAGCTGGCAACTCCAGAAGTTGCACTGTACGGCTTCGCGGTATTCTACGCGGTATGTCTGGTACTGAACTGGTGGTACTACCTCGGCCCTAAAGCTGAGTTCAAAAACCCTTAAGATATTTCTCCCTTAGGTGTTTTGACGGGGTCTTCGGACCCCGTTTTCGCGTTTTTGACCATTGTGGATGGTCGTGCGTGAGTTGTGTTGGGTATCGCTTTGCTCAACCCAACCTACGAAGACTGCGGGTGTACCTTTCCTGTAGGTTGGGGCGAGTGCAGCGATAACCAGCATTCGCTACGCAGTCTGCAGTCGGCTTGTTGTCGGTTGGGTCGAGCGTAGCGATACCCGGCGTTTGCTACGCAGTCTCCCGTAACCTTGTTGTAGGTCGGGTCGAGCAAAGCGATACCCAGCATCCCAAAACAGGTCCCTTTTTCAGGTGGGATATCAGCGCAATATCCGCTGTTCTTGTCTTCCCCGCGTCGCCTGTTGAAGTGGTACCCATTAAGAACTCCCGCTACTCCCTTACTTACCCCCTGGTTCTTCTAGTCTCTAAAAAACCTTTTTAAATCAGAAGGTTAAGTCGCCAATTCGATATACCTCTTTGGTGGTAACTCGTTGATTAACAAGGTTTTTGCGCATTTTGGATGTTGATCTGGGTCAACAGTCTCCGGCTGATAGTGGCGTAACTTGGTTCTCACAGTAAACGCAGATGGACTGCACGGACGCAGATAAATCTGTAACAGACCAGCCGTCATCCGGTTGTTGGGGTGGCCCGATCCTTGAGCAGATCAGGTTATTGCACACCGGGTAAAACCGCCGAGTCCATCCAAGATGGGCTCAGTCCTGACCAAGGGGTTTCAGGAGATAAGACATGAGCCATTTGCTTGATCGATTAAAATATCTGAAAAAACAAAAGCCCGAGAGCTTCTCTGGCGGTCATGGCCAGACCACCGATGAAAGTCGTGATTGGGAAGACGGTTATCGCCAGCGTTGGCAGCACGATAAAGTCGTGCGTTCGACTCACGGCGTAAACTGCACCGGCTCTTGTAGCTGGAAAATCTACGTGAAAAACGGTCTGATCACCTGGGAAACCCAGCAGACTGACTACCCACGTACACGCCCGGATCTGCCAAACCATGAACCACGTGGCTGTCCACGTGGCGCGAGTTACTCTTGGTACATCTACAGTGCCAACCGTTTGAAGTACCCAACTGTCCGTAAACGCCTGTTGAAGCTGTGGCGTGAGGCGAAAGCCCGCAATAGCGATCCGGTGGCGGCATGGGCATCGATTGTAGAAGACGATGCGAGAGCGAAGTCCTACAAGTCTGTTCGTGGTCAGGGTGGTTTTGTACGTTCGAGCTGGGATGAAGTTAACGAGATCATCGCTGCGTCTAACACTTACACGATTAAAGAGCATGGTCCTGACCGTGTGATTGGCTTCTCTCCAATCCCGGCAATGTCCATGGTCTCTTATGCAGCTGGTGCGCGTTACCTGTCTCTTATTGGCGGTGCTTGCCTGAGCTTCTACGATTGGTACTGTGACCTGCCACCTGCATCTCCGATGACCTGGGGTGAGCAGACCGACGTACCTGAATCGGCTGACTGGTATAACTCCAACTACATCATCGCTTGGGGTTCTAACGTACCTCAGACCCGTACCCCGGATGCTCACTTCTTCACAGAAGTGCGTTACAAAGGTACGAAGACCGTCGGTATCACACCGGATTACTCCGAAGTTGCGAAACTCTGTGACCTGTGGCTGAACCCGAAACAGGGTACAGATGCTGCACTGTCGATGGCATTTGGTCATGTCATCCTGAAAGAGTTCCACGTTGATAACCCAAGCCAGTACTTCACCGACTACGTGCGTAAAACCACGGATATGCCGTTCCTTGTAGAGCTGGAAGCGCGTGAAGATGGCAGTTACGCTGCAGGTCGGTTCACTCGTGCATCCGACTTTGATGCGGGCCTCGGACAAGACAACAACCCTGAATGGAAAACAGTCGCCTTTGATGAGCAGAGCAACAGCTTTGTTGTACCAAACGGTTCTATCGGTTTCCGTTGGGGTGAAAAAGGTAAGTGGAACACTGAAGAGAAAGAAGCAAGCGAAGGCCGTTCAACTACGTTGAAACTGTCGTTGCTGGATAGCCATGATGAAGTGGTGTCTGTTGGCTTCCCTTACTTCGGTGGTGAAGAAAACGAATACTTCACCAACAACAAGTTTGCAGACATTGTGCATCACAACCTGCCGGCGAAACGCATCAAAACAGTCGATGGCGAAAAACTCGTCGTGACCGTGTATGACCTGATGCTGGCGAACTACGGTATTGACCGTGGTCTGGGTGGTGACTTTGTTGCAACTTCCTACGACGACAACGCGCCTTACACCCCTGCATGGCAGGAGCCGATTACCGGTGTTAAACGCGATGTGGTGATCCAGGTTGCACGTGAATTTGCTGACAACGCCAACAAGACCAAAGGTCGCTCCATGGTCATCGTCGGTGCCGGTATGAACCACTGGTATCACATGGACATGAACTACCGTGGCCTGATGAACATGCTGATCATGTGTGGTTGTGTCGGTCAGTCTGGTGGTGGTTGGGCACACTATGTAGGTCAGGAAAAACTGCGTCCACAGTGTGGTTGGTTGCCTCTGGCATTCGGTCTTGATTGGCAGCGTCCACCACGTCACATGAACGGTACTTCCTTCTTCTACAACCACTCTAGCCAGTGGCGTTATGAGAAGCTGGACGTTGATGAGATCCTGTCTCCGTTGGCTGATAAGTCCAAGTGGACCGGCAGTCTGATCGACTACAACGTACGTGCAGAGCGTATGGGTTGGTTGCCATCTGCGCCTCAGCTGGGTACTAACCCACTGGAGCTGACAAAAGCGGCAGAAGCTGCGGGCAAATCACCACAGGATTACACGGTTGAACAGCTGAAATCCGGTGCGTTGAGCTTCGCATGTGAAGATCCGGATAACCCGAAAAACTTCCCGCGTAACATGTTTGTATGGCGCTCTAACCTGCTGGGTTCCTCCGGTAAAGGTCACGAGTACCTGCTGAAATACTTGCTGGGTACAAACCACGGTCTGATGAACAAAGATCTGGGTGAAGACAACGGTAAGAAGCCGGAAGAAGTGATTTGGAATGACAAGGGCGCTGAAGGCAAGGTTGACCTGCTGGTAACGCTGGAC
>NZ_JBFGYC010000093.1:0-9845 GCF_041587635.1 Pontibacterium sp.
GCGAATACAGTGCACCCGATCATCCGATTCACCAGCAATGTGCCCGTCATAAACTCAATGTAGCCATGCTATTGAATCGGCAGTTTGAAGCACTTGACATTGATTCTTCTCAGAGTTCCAGACTGACCGATGACCTGTGCCTACTGAAAGAGGGCGCGATCACCCTGGCTTATGTTCAGGGTGATCGTGGTGCCGCTTTGAAAGCAAAAATAATGGCTGAAAAGCTCATTCAGGGTTATCTCTGAAAGAAATCTCGTTTTCTTGAGTGTGGTTGTCATATTCAGATTACGCATTCTTAAATTTATCCCGTGCGTGACTCGGCGACAGGCCAAAGTAGTCTTTGAAGCAATTGCTGAAGTGGCTGGATGTAACGAAACCGCAGGCCAGTGCAATATTGGTCACAGGTTCATTACTCTGCATCAGTAAGCGGCGGGCATGGGTCAGGCGTAGCTCCAGATAGTATCGACTGGGCGAGGTGTCTAAGTGGTTCTGGAATAACCTTTCCAGCTGACGACGCGAGATGCCGATAATCGTGCTCAGTTCTTCCATGCTCATGGGTTCTTCGATATTTGCGGCCATCAGCTCCATAATGTCGCGCAAGTTTTGCGGCAGACAGGGATCATCACCGATACGGCTTAAGCTGGTATTGCTGTTTTCGGAAGTCTGATCACAGCTGAGAATCTCGCGAATCGCACGTACCACCTCTTTCCCCTGGGTTTGCTCGATCATACTGAGCATCATCTCCAGAGCACTTGCCGGTCCCGCACTGGTCAGACGTGTCTGGTCACTCACAATGACTTGATCTGAAACCCTGACGCGGGGGAAGTGCTCCTGCATAAAGGCGTGGTTATCGGGGTGCAGTGCACATTCCTGATCGTCCAATAATCCCGCGTGGGCCAGCGCAATCGCGCCGTTCCATAAGCTGCCAATCGTTACATTGTGACGTTGGGCGTCTTTCAGAAATTGACTCAGATGAGGTTGTTGCTCGGTTGAGCAACGATACCCGCCACATACCACCAGAATATCGGGCAGCTCGTGCCGTCCGTTGGTGAAATCTCGAATCGTATCTTGTGCGGCAATACCAATGCCCAAATCGCTGGTGACCGGTGAGCTATCAACCGCCAGAGTCTGGTAGCTGAAAAGGGGCGTGGTACGCACGAGGTTGGCGGTAATCAGCGCATCGACTGCGGCGGTAAACGCCATCATCGAAAAGTGTTCCTGTAAGACAAAGCCTACTGTTGTGGTGTTGAGCGGAGTCTCGTCGTTTGCCAGAAACGGGCTGTTGGTATCACGCATCAATGAACTGAAATGGCGTTTATCTTTTATACAGGTCATGGCTCCCACCTTTGTGCAATTTGGATAATTATTATTTTTATCTGTTATAGCAGATTGTTTAGACGTTGAGTAATAAGCGTGTCTGGTATAACTCTGTATATGTAAAAATATGTTTTAAGATGTAAATGGTCATTAATATATCAAGGCTATTTGGTTTTTTAATATTTACATAGAGCAGGTTTTGTAAGTTTTAAAAATTAAGATATGGTTGGAGAGGCTGGTTTCTTTGGGGGTGTGTAATAAGCCGTTTACAAACCGGGTTGTGAAATTATTTCATCACCTATTTTCGGTTTTTTGGCTGGCTGTAAATAGGGTTTTCATGGGTGTATAAAAATAAGTGTCGATGGGTTGCACGGTGTTCGAGTGCAGTCATCTGCTTTGTACATAAATATAAAAACCTTCAGTACGAAAGATCCGGAGAAAATAATGAAAACTACGAAAACCCGTTTCTGCCTTAAATCTATTCTCGCATCCAGCCTGATGGTCGGTGCACTCGCAACCACCACTGCGGAAGCGGCAACAGTGCTGCGTATCGCCAGTCAGCATGCTCCTGATCAGTACGCATCCGAAGTGCTGCGTGACATCAAAAAAGAGCTGGAAGGCGCAGGCGTTGATCTGAAAATCAAACTGTATCCTGCCGGTCAGCTGGGTTCAGGTGAACAGCTGCTTGGTGAAGCTGTGCGTGGCAGTATCGATATCGTTCACTCCTTCGTCTACAGCCATAAGGACCCGGTTCTGGAGATCAACTCTCTGCCGTATCTGGTATCCAACTATGACGAGATGGAGAAGGTGTTCAGCCCTGGCTCCAATTTCTACAGCATCTTTGACCAGCGTATGGATAAGATTGGCCTGAAACTGCTGGGTGTTACGGCGGAAGGTTTTATCGGCGTGATGTCATCTTCTACACCGAAAAACTACAAAGATACCGGCGCTAAAGGCCAGAATATCCGCGTTTGGAGCGCACAGTCTGCCAAGCTGGCGACTCAGGATATGGGTTATAACACCACCACCATCGACTGGGGTGATGCATTCCCGGCGATCCAGCAGGGTGTGGTTGACGGCATGATTGGCGCAACACCGGAAGCGACCTACACCACGTTCAAAGAAGCGATCAAAAACTACGTACCGTACAACGCTTTCGTTGAAAACTACGCCTACTACGCGAGCAAGAAAACCTGGGAGAAAAAGCTCAACGAAGAGCAGCGTAAAGTCGTGTCTGAAGTGTTTGCCAAGGCTGCCGCGAAATTTGTGGACTGGAGCCGTCAAAACGACGCAGCCAACCTGAAAAAACTGGAAGAGTTTGGTGTGGCTATCCTGCCAATTTCCGATGCGGAACGTGGCGCCATCGCCCAAGAGATCCGTAACGTAACCTGGCCGAAGCTGGAAGACCGTCTGGGTAAAGAAGTGTTGCAGCAGATCACTGCTGATCTGAACTAACGGCCCTGCATTGCTCTGTGTCGGTATCCGGCACAGAGCCTTTTTTATACGAGCAATATTACTCAGGAATTATCTCAGAGAGTATCTGCTCGTCTTCTAAGAATAATAAACGAGTGTTGCAGTATGCATTTAAATATTCCGCATCCGCTTCATCGTCTGGTTAATGTTCTGCTTCGCCTTAAAGAGTATTTTTTGGCGGCGGCCAGTTTGATCATGGCATTTGTGTTTTTCTTTGTCGTTATCTTACGTTACTGGTTTGAAGCTGATCTTTTTGCTTATGAAGAGTGGGTCTTAATGGTCGCCTTCTGGGTCTATTTTCTGGGTGGTGCCATGGGGAGTTATGAAAACACCCATGTGAAGGCTGACTTTCTTTTATCTATCATCGATAGCGTTCGCACTAAATGGATCGTAGTTAATTTTACGATCTTACTTGAGACATTAATCGGCTGTGTACTGACGTATTGGGGCTGGTTGATGCTGGATGAAGAGATCAGTGCGTATCCCGATTGGCAGCGTACGACCGGTTTGGAACTACCGTTCTTTATTCCCAAGCTGGGTATTTTCCTTGGCTTTGTGCTGATGACCTTTTACACCGCTCTGCATCTTTACAGTGGTCTGCGAGACGGACCCAGTGAAGAGTGGGAGTCGGACGAAGCGCCGCCTCATATCTAACGGGTATTTCCGATGTTGATTTTACTGACCCTTCTCGTGATCTGTGTCGCTTTGGTTATTGGTATTCCGGTACCTTTCGCCTTTGGTCTGGCGCTGATCTATATGTCTCTGACCGGTGATCATGATCCGGCAGGTTTCCTAACGTCCGGTCATTGGCGCATGAACGTGCTGGTGTTGCTGGCGATCCCGCTGTTTATTATGGCGGGTACAATCATGGAGCGCGGCAAAATTGCGCAACCGCTGGTAGAACTGGCGGAGCTGTTTGTCGGTCGCTTTAAAGGTGGTATTGCCTATTCTGCAGTAGGTGCCAGTGCCATATTCGGCTCCATTGCCGGCAGTGCAACGGCAACGCTGACCTGTATCGGCAGTATTATGATGCCGCAGCTACGTCGGGCAAACTATCCCGAAGGTTTATCAGCGGCACTGATTACCAATGCAGCGCCTTTAGGCCTGTTGATTCCACCCAGCGCGATACAGATTATCTACGCATGGGTTACCCGCCAATCGGTACTGAAGTGCTTTCTGGCGACCATCGTACCGGGTCTGATACTGGTTACTTTGCTGTGTATTGTGAACTACGTGATGCTGCGTAAATACAAAGACATCAAAGTACTGCCGAAGTCCGATAACTTTACCGGCGAAGTGGTGAAAAAGAGCCGTTATGCGATGCCTGCGTTGCTGATGCCCTTTATGATTTTGGGCGGCATCTACGGCGGTATCATGACACCAACTGAAGCGGCGGGTATTGCCGTGGTGTACGCCATTCCGGTGGGTTTCTTTATCTACAAAGGCCTGAACGTATCTAACTTTAAAGAAGCGCTGGTTCAGTCGGCGACCACCACCGGTGTGGTGATGGTGATGTTCTTTATGGTGATGATTGTTAGCCGTCTGCTGATTTTTGAAGACATTCCTGATCTGGCTAAAGACCTGATCTTTTCGGTATCGGATAACCCGATTGTTGTACTTATCATGATCAACGTGGTGATGATCCTGATCGGTATGCTGATGGATGATGTCAGTGGTGTATTGCTGGCGTCGCCCCTGTTGTTCCCGATTGTGGTGGAGTTGGGTGTCGATCCGATTCAGTTTGCTGCCATTGTGGGTGTGAATCTGGGCATGGGTAATATTACGCCGCCGACAGCACCGTTGCTCTATCTTGGCTCAAGGGTGACGGGGGTGAGGGTCAGTGCGATGCTGAAGCCAACCCTGATCATGATTCTGTTTGCATGGATTCCGACACTGATTGTCACAACGTATGTGCCTGAAGTGTCCCTGTTTCTGCCGGAGCTGTTCTTGGGTTGATCGGTTGGCAGATAAAACAGCGAAGACGTGGTGTAAACTGCGACTTCGCATGCAAACCCTGCGGATTGGGCTCCGCAGGGTTTTTTTCGTTTTATACAGCAGGAAAAGATTTCAATGAGTGGATTAACACCATCATCACCAGAGATACAAGCCATACCGGTTGATGAGTGTCATGAACCGCTGGTGGACCTTACCCAGTGTTCCGATCTGAGAGTTGGGCCGCCGCCGGAATGTCCTGAGACGGAGCCTGACTATTGTTGGGTGCGGCAGGGCGTGAGGGATCGACTTATTCAGGTACAGGAACGGTTGCCGGATGGAATCTATCTGCGGTTGTATGAAGGCTACCGCAGCGCGGCGGTGCAACAGATGTTGTTTACAAATCACCTGGCTCAGGTGAAGCAGGATCAACCGGATCTGAGCGAGCAACAGGCATATGTGGAGGCCACACAGTTAGTTTCTGCACCGACGCGGCCAGATGGCACAGATAATACACCTCCGCATTCAACTGGTGCGGCGGTGGATGTAGAGCTGGTGGATGCGCGCGGTGCGGTGCTGGATTTCGGTATGGAGATTGCAGATTGGAGCCGGGTGTCGTTAGCGTTGTGTGAAACTGGTTGTGCGGGCCTGTCTGAGTACGCCAAGCATCACCGGCAGCGCTTATTGGATGTCATGCAGCAGGTGGGCTTTGTGAATTATCCGCAGGAGTGGTGGCACTTCTCCTACGGTGATCAGTTCTGGGCGTATACGCTGGGGCAGCCAGCAGCGATCTATGGCCGCGTTAACCGCGGATAATCGGTCAGGCCTTCCAGTCGCGGGCTAATGCCAGTGAACGGTCCATCGTTTGACTCAACTCTTCCAGCAGCGCGTCTTCAGGCAGAGTGCCCTGATCAGCCAGGTCTTCTAACTTACGCAGGACGTGACTGGCACGGGAAAATCCAATCGTATCGCAGGCGCCTGCGAGTTTATGGGCCAGCTGTCCGCAATCGTAGGCATCACCCGCCGCGATACTGTTCTGTAGGCTGGGCCAGAGTTCATCAAATACGTTGCAGAATCCTTTCATCAGCGTTGCGAGCTTGTCCGCGCCCAGCATCTGTAGATGGACACCCACAATGCTCTGATCTAACAGCGGAACATTATTCATATCGTCGGGTGTCTCGTTGCCGGTTTGGGGTAAAGGGGTGGGTAGCGGGGAGAGTCCCATAATTGCGGCGAAGAGCTGCTCTTTTTGTACCGGTTTGGCGATGACGCTGCTGATTCCGGCCTCCAGATAGTTATGGATATCTTCAGGCCGGACACTGGCAGTCAGAGCAATGATCCGGGTGTCTTGATTGATACAGTCAGGATCATTGGTCAGACGACGACTGACCTCCAGACCACTGAGTCCCGGTAGGTGCATATCCATCAGGATCAGATCGAAACGTTGCTGTTGGCCCAACTCCAGCGCGAGAATACCGTCTCCGGCAATCGTCACCTTGTGTTGATGTTCTTCCAGCAATCCAAGTACGACCTGTTGATTGATCTCCACATCCTCCACCAGCAGGATACGTTGCGGTGTAATAGATCCCATTACATCTGTGACGGGCTGTGAGGTGGCGGGTTCTGAGTCAGCCAGTGACAGCTCAATTTCAAGCCAGAAAGTACTGCCTTTACCGGGTTGGCTGTTGAGTCCGATCTGTCCGCTCTGGTGTTCGGCCAGCTCTTTACAGATCGCCAGTCCTAAACCGGTACCCCCAAAGCGGCGGGTGATGGTCTCATCCGCTTGGGTGAAACGGTCAAAAATGTGCTCCTGTAGTTCCGGTTCAATACCAATACCGGAGTCGGAAATTTCAAAACGTAGTTTCTGGCGTGTGGCGGTCTGATCCATACAGCGCACGCGTAACTGGACAGCGCCCCGATCGGTAAATTTAATCGCGTTGGCGAGTAGATTGGTCAGGATCTGGCGAAGGCTGCTCTCTTCGGCCAGACATAGATCGGCCACATCATCGGCATAATCTAATGTCAGATTTAGTTTCTTGCGATCAGCCTCGGGTGACAGCAAGGTCGTGAGATTGTGCAGTAAGTTATGCAGGGAAAAGCGGGTGGGGCTGACGCTGTATGCGCCTTCCACCAAACGCCCATATTCCAGCACGTTGTTAAACGTTTCCAGCAGGGCATTGGTGGAATCGTGCAACACCCGGATATATTCGCGCTGCTTGCCGTCCAGCTCGCTGCTTTCCAATAGCTGGATCATCCCCAGCATCCCGTTCATTGGGGTGCGGATCTCATGGCTCATGGTGGAGAGGAAGCGGGACTTGGCGTTGCTGGCTTCCTCGGCGGCTTCTTTCGCCGTTTGCAGGCTCAACGTCCGCCGCTCAACCATCTCCTGTAGCTGGTCACGGTTATAGCGCAGGCGTTGTTCTTCCTGTTCGCGGCGGGCGATGTCGAGACGAATCGACTGACGCATATCGTTTAATGCGGTCACCAGCTGATCCAGTTCGTCGCGTTTCTTTGGTGCCTGGCGGCTGAGTTGCAGACTGTGCTCTAGCTCACCGGCCCCGATGTCACGGCTGTAGTTGGCCATCGCTTCCAGATGTCGGGTGATCTGGCGCTGAAAGATCACCAGAATCACCAGTACGATCAGTAACACCAGCAGGGTCTGATTTAAGAAAACACTAAAACTACGCTTGAGAATACGGGTGTTGATGGCGTGCAGGTCAAAACTGACATCCAAGCGCCCAAGAGTACGCAGTGTTTGCTGTGTGCTATGCACCAGTTCAAAGCTGTGGGTCTGCACGCGGTGATCCGGTGAGGGCAGGGTCAGCCCTTCGATATTAACGTCTTTGCTATCCAGCGACAGATAGGCGACATCGGGCAGGTTCTGAATCCCTTTGAGCTGCAATTCGATCTGGCCCTGATCCAGGTCCCAGAGGCTTTTGGCAAGGCTGGCAAGGTAACTGCTGCGGATCAGCTCTATCTGTTGATCAATGGCCTTATGTTCCCGACGGTAATCGAGGGCGAGCTGTAAGGCGGTCGAGAGCAGGATAAACAGAAAGCTGCAGGCGCATACGTACACCATCACCCGATATCCCAGTGGGTGTTCGCTGGAGTAACGGGCTATTTTGGGCAGCAATCCTTTAGGTCCGTTCATACGCAGTCAGTCATCTTTGATTGAGATGCGCAGGGGCATCGAGATATTTAAGGCTGTAGCGATCGGTGAGCCGTTTGATGGTGCCGTCCCGATGCATCTCTTGCAGACGTTCGTTAATAAAGGGCAGGTGTTTTTTCAGGTCGCTGTGATGACCCACGGCCAGATAATAAAACTCGATGCTGACGCGGTAATCCAGTGGCATCACCTGTTCATGAAAGCCCATTTTCCGGCTCTGCAATCGACCGCTTAACAATCCCACCGGCATAAAATCGATGCGCTGGCGGGCAAGCTTTTCAAAATTCTGCCGGTTGCGCGACACATGTTCGATGCGGGTGTTTTCCAGCAGAAAGCGGTCGAACTGTTCGCCAAAGCTATCCCCGAGCAGTAAGCCCGCGGTTTTATCCCGCAGGTCGCCCAGACCGCTGAAACTGATCGGCGTCTGTCGATTTACAAAAAGCGCGACCGGATCAGCAATAACCGGTTCCTGACTGAACCATAGATACTGCTCGCGGCTCGGAATGCGATAGGCCGCGACCACAATATCAACGTTACCCAGCTGTACTTCCAGCAAGCAACGTTTCCAGTTGTAGTTGGCGCTAAGCTGCACGTGGTAGCCCAGCTCGGCGAACAGTTGACGGGTTACTGCGGGTGCCAGTCCAATCAGCTGATCGCCCTGCGCCCAGGATACCGGCGGATAGAACGGATGGCCGCAGGCGGTGAGAGATCGGGCGTGAGTGGTTGGAGCCAGCAGTAAAACGGAAGCCAGCAGCGTGATGACTGCCAGCCGAACGCCTCTCATGCCATATCCACGGGTTTGGGGGTAAACAGGTATCCGGCCCCGTGTACGGTGAGGATGGTTTTAGGGTTGGCGGGATCATCGCCCAGTTTTCGGCGCAAACGCCCGATCAACACATCCACCGTGCGATCACTGGGTACCCATTCCCGGTTGCGAATCTGTTCCAGAATCTCTTCGCGGGTCATAACGCGCCCTGCATGGATCATCAGCGTATTCAGCAGCTGGAATTCACCTTCGGTCAGCTGAATGGGTTGCTGCTGCTCGTCGATCAATTGGCGGCGGTCCAGATTCAGTTTCCAGCGTTCGAACGATTTAAAGGTATGGGGTAGGGAGTCGGTGGGTTTGGCGTGGCTGCAATGGCGCACGCGGCGTACCAGATTTTTGGTGCGGGCCAGAATCTCACGGGGATTAAACGGTTTAGTGACGTAATCATCAGCGCCACATTCGAGACCGATCAGGCGATCCACTTCATCCAGGCGGCCGGTCACCAGAATGATCCCGACTTCGGTATGCACGCGCAGTTCACGGGTGAGGGTTAAGCCGTCTTTTCCGGGCAAACGAATATCCAGCAGCACCACATCAATCGCTTCGCTGCTGAGAATAGCTTCTGCCTGTTCAGCGGTGTCCGCCGTGAAAACGGTATAGCCTTCCTCCTTGAAATAGCTACTGAGGCACTCTCGGGTCAGTGCTTCGTCATCGACCACAAGTATTTTAGAGTCTGTATTCATCGGATGTTGATCCGTACGACCTGAAGTTATTGTTATTATATGCAGCGCACTCGAGGTACGCGCTCTGTCCCTAAACCTAGTGTGTTGCCTACCCCTTTGGCAAGCTTCATTTACATCGTGTTTACAACCTTTTACAGCTTTGAACGTATGGCAAGGTATATGGGCATCGTATTGAGTCTGTGACTGTCTGTGAATCGATCAAGACCCTGTAGGGTCGGATTTATCCGACCGGCAGCCTAAAGGGCTGCGCTGCATCTGTTCGGTGTGGTGTATTTCTGGGTCCCACGGTCCTCCGTGGGAACCCCTACGGAAGTCATCCGTTAGCTGGATGGTAATAACCGCTGTATGCATTCCCACGCGGGAGCGTGGGAACGAGGCACGGTAGTCCGTCAATTACATCTCTTGCAGGCGCTCTTTCAACATCGACCAGCGGGCGGCGATTTTGTCA
>NZ_JBFGYC010000094.1:0-9776 GCF_041587635.1 Pontibacterium sp.
CACCTGCTTAACGATCTGGTAACCCCAGTCTTCGCTGATACCCAGACCTTTCGCCAGACCGGTTGATCCGCCCAGCAAGCGCTGGATATTCGGATTGGTAGAGGACTTCATTTCATCCACGTTGCCTGAATTAACGCCCAGCTCTTCAGCATTCAGCATCGCATTCAGTGACCACTTCACGATGTTGAACCACTGATCGTCGCCCTGTCGAACAACTGGACCCAGTGGCTCTTTGGAGATCACTTCAGGCAGAGCTACAACGGAACTTGGATCTTTCATGCGGGTACGCAGACCGTATGCCTGAGATAAGTCGGTGGTAAATGCATCACAACGACCGCTGTCGAAACTGGCAGACGCTTGCTCGTTGGTATCAAATACAACCGGTGTATGAGACAGGCCATGGGAACGGAAGTAGTCAGCCATGTTCAGCTCAGTGGTGGTACCGGACTGAACGCAGACGGTCGCACCGTCCAGCTCTTTCACACTTTTCAGACCCAGGTCTTTTTTCACCATAAAACCCTGACCGTCGTAATAGTTTACGCCGGCAAAGTTGATGCCTAGCTGACTATCACGGCTCAGAGTCCAGGTGGTCACGCGAGACAGTACATCAATCTCACCTGACGCTAATGCGGTAAAACGTTCTTTGGCGGTCAGTGGGATGTATTTAACTTTGGTGTTGTCGCCTAAGACGGCTGCTGAGACCGCACGGCAAATATCAACATCGAGACCTTTCCAATTCCCTTTGTCATCCGGGACCGAAAATCCGGGTACACCGCTGGTGACACCACAGAGGATGTGATCGCGTTCTTTGACTGTTTCCAATGTGCTTGCTGCATAGCTGGATGTAGCAAAGAACATTGACGCTGCGACTGAAGCAAATGCTACTTTTCTCATCATGTACTACGACCTCGAATGACCAATGAATGCTGTGTTATTTATTTTTTTTCTTTGTAAGTCGCTCAAACTGAACCGTTTTGTGAAAGATCGAGATCTTATTCGTCGGCACTGTTTTAAAGACTTAAATTAGATTAGTGGATAATTTCCTATTTGAAAATACGTTAATTTAAAAACCATGAAATATTATTAGAGGACTCATTTAATGTGCGTTTGCAGCATTATGTTGGTGCATGCTTTAGGCGTTGTTAATGCGCCTTTTCACGGAGATTAGGTCGATTTCTTTAGTGCGGATGCACAATTGTGGGGCGTTTATTTTAAGAAATATTTGTAGGCCTTAATCCTCATTTTTTGAGCGGATTGTTGGCTGTATGTGGTGGTTTTTGGCAGTTTTGTAGCATTTGGGGCTACTGGAGGCTTCTGGCGCGGCCTGTGAAACAGGATGTCTCGATATAAAATATCGATTGAGATGATAAAGCAATTAGATTGTTTCAGGTTTTAATTAACTTGGGAGTGACATTTTTGTTCATGATATATGACATAAATGTTCAGCTAGAATTTGTATGTTTTTTCAAGATTTATAGTTGATTAACAGTCTAGCGATTATTTATGGGTTTAAACTGTTTTTTGTGAGAACGGTGGGGTGATCTGAGTAATATGTTGATGGTTTGTATTTGAACTATCTCGAATATGACCCCGACACTATTTCATGCCGGGGCTGTTACAACGTGGTGTCTGGGCATCTGTCTTTGTGACCTTGTATGCCCCCCTTATCCCCCGTTAGCCCCCTTAGGTAAAAATCAGGCTGGCCGCGATCGACCACATCATCAGCGCAACACTCATATCTAAAATGCGCCATGCGATCGGCTTCGCAAATAGCGGGGCTAACCAGCGCGCGCCAAAGCTGAGCAGGAAAAACCAGATAAACGAAAAGCTGATCGCACCGGCAGCAAACCAGGCACGCTCGTCGGGTGCTTGCTGTCCACCAATGCTGCCGATCAGGACAACGGTATCCAGATAGACATGTGGATTCAGCAATGTGATCGCCAGTGTTGTCAGGATGGCGTGTGTGAGATTGCGGAGGCCGCGGCTTTCACTCTTCAGGCTGTTGTCCTGAAACGCGGCTCGGAAAGAGCGTAACCCATACCAGCCAAGAAACAGGGCGCCACCCCATTGGGTGATGGCGAGCAGTGTCGGTGATTCGGAGACTAAGACGCCCATACCCGCGATGCCCAATGTAATAAACAGCGCATCAAAAAGGCTGCATATACCGGCGATCGGCCAGTGGTATTCACGACGCAGTCCTTGTGTCAGCACAAACGCATTTTGTGCACCAATCGCCACGATCAGTCCGGCGCTGGTAGCTAAGCCTTTAAACAAGGCCAACAATTGGGCTGTCATCAACAGAGTCATCTGCCTTCCTCAAAATGGCTATAAACAAGGTGCAATAGGGATGGCGCTATTCTCAGTCAGGCGGTAAAGTAAGTAAAACTAATGTTATTGATGTTTGATAAGAGAGATTAATGGTGCTGGATCTGCGTCAGATGGCCGCCTTGGCTGCGATCATTGAGGAACAGAGTTTTGAAAAAGCGGCGCGTAAGCTGCATATCACGCAGTCGGCGGTCTCTCAGCGTTTGCGCCAGTTGGAAGAAAAACTGGGCCAAACGCTGGTGGTGCGATCGAACCCGATACAGGCTACCCGGGCAGGTCAGCAGGCAGTGAAATACTTCCGTCAGGTCAGCATGTTGCAGAATGAGCTGATGGATGAGTTGTCGCTGGAGCAACAGAGCGGCTACACCAAAGTGTCAATTGGAGTGAATGCCGACAGTCTGGAAACCTGGTTTCTGGATGCGATGGCCCCGCTGCTGAATGAGCGCAAGTTGTTGCTGGATATGAAGGTGGATGATCAGGACCAGACGCACCACCTGCTGCGTACCGGAGAGGTGCTGGGATGTATTACGGCCAGCCCGGAAGCGATGCAGGGGTGTAGCTGTATCCCGCTGGGTGTGACGCCGTATCGCTGCCTCGCCAGCCCTGAGTATATCGCCCGTTACTTTCCCGATGGGGTGGATGCGGCCGGTTTTTTCCGTGCGCCGGTGGCAGAGTTTAACAACAAAGATGAGTTGCAGAACCGCTATCTGGAGAAGTTTTTCGATGTCGCGCCGGGGGATTATCCCCGTCATCGTATCCCGTCATCCGTGACATTTTTTGAGATGATTTTGCGTGGATATGCCTGTGGTATGGTGCCGGATCAGCAGAGCCGGGAGATGGTTGCGGCGGGTAAAGCGGTGGATATGACGCCGGGGCGTTATCTGGCGATTCCGCTCTATTGGCATGTCTGGAACCTGAAATCAGATCTGGCGAAATCCCTGACCCATTGTCTGACCGATGCGGCGGTGGTGCATCTGGATAGCTTTGAGGACCATCCTGATTTGACCCATCCGGGTTAGATTGGTAAAGCGCCAGTGGTATCCATGCCACCGGCGCGTTCAGCACGTGCAGACGCGATTAGATATCGGTGAAGATCTGCTCAGCGGACAGGCGGGATTTTGGCAAAGAGGCGTTAAAGTCGGCTTCGCTGCGGTAACCCAACGCCACAACCACCAGACTGGTTAAACCTTTCTCACGCAGGCCCAGTGCGTTATCCAGAATCTTCGGATCAAAGCCTTCAATTGGGCAGGCATCCACTTCCAGCGTAGAGGCACCCAACAGCAGAGTACCGAGTGACAGGTAAACCTGCTTTTCGATCCAGTGCTGGGTGTCTTTCATATCAAACTTGTGCAGGTCGTAGTAGAAGCTACGCACGCCATGCTGGGTCTGTTTGGCTTCTTCGGAGGCAAAACGGCCGTCCTGGTCTTCCTGTTCCAGCACATTGTTCAGGTGTTCATCGTTCAGCTGCTGGCGGGCGCACAGCACCACCACGTGGGAGGCATTCAGGATTTTGGGTTCGTTGTACGGATACTCCGCAGACGTTGCACTGGCGACCTGTTTTTTACCTTCCTCGGTGCTGGCAATCACGTAGTGCCAAGGCTGAGAGTTAACCGATGATGGGCTGAAACGCAGCAAGGTGCGGATCTGCTCAAAGGTTTCATCGTTGATCTTCAGCACTGGATCAAAGGCTTTGGTGGAGTGACGGTTTTGTGCAAAGTGGGCGATGTTCATCGTTGTATTCCTGTCGTTGAGACGGCTGTTCAGCCATTTATATCTGCTGTTGGGTACGTGCTGTAACCGCTGATGCCGCCACCAAATAAGCTGTTTGCGTCAAAGTCAGCGAGCGGGATGTTCCGAGCCAGTCGATCGGGCAGATCCGGGTTGGCAATAAACGGTCGGCCAAAGGCCACCAGATCCGCGTGTTCGTTTTCCAGAATCGTTTCCGCGCGCGGTTTGTCATAACGTCCGGCGACGATAATAGTGCCGTTGAATGTCTCTCGTAAAGCGGTACGGAATCCATCTGGTATTTGTGGCGCGTCGTCCCAATCGGCTTCTGACAGATGGAGATAACCAATACCCGCTGTATTGAGATATTCCGCTGCGGTCAGGATCGTCTCGATAACGTACGGGCAGTCCATACCGCGTGCGGTGATGTAAGGTGCCAGACGTACACCCATACGGTCTGCGCCGATAACACCGGCAACCGTGTCAGTGACCTCTTTCAGGAAGCGCAGTCGGTTGGTCATGTTGCCACCGTACTGGTCTGTACGCTGGTTGGATGTACTGCGCAGAAACTGGTCGATCAGATATCCGTTGGCCGCATGAATTTCGACACCGTCAAACCCGGCGTCTTTGGCGTTGATCGCCGCCTGACGGTAGTCTTCAATCACCGCTTTTATATCATCTTCAGACAACGCGCGGGGTGTCGGACAGGTGACCATCTCACCGGCATACTCCCCTTCGGCAATCCACACCTCAGCATTGGGTGCCAGTGCAGACGGCGCAACGGGCGGTTCTCCATTGTGGAATACCTTATGAGACATGCGGCCCACATGCCACAGCTGCAGGAAGATCCGCCCTCCGGCACGATGAACTGCATCAGTGACCTGCTTCCAGCCATCGACCTGTGCCTGATTGTAGATACCCGGTGTAAAGCTGTATCCCTTGCCTTGGGGTGAGATCTGGGTCGCTTCGCTGATGATCAGTCCGGCGCTGGCGCGTTGGGCATAATATTCGGCCATCATCGCGTTCGGAATATCACCCGGTTGCGTGGTGCGCGAGCGGGTCATCGGAGCCATGACGATCCGGTTTGGCAGTGAGTGAGCGCCAAGTTGGTGTGAGCTGAACAGGGGAGAGAGGGTCATGAGAAAGTGTCTCCGTGGGGTGTTTGATCGTCCGGGCTGTAGTGATAGCTGGGCTTGATGGTGTGTTCTGTCGCGGGTGCTTTCGTTTGTTCTATTGTGGAGTGAAGTGGTAAATCCAGTTCAATCATCAGCTCGGCGCTGATGCGCACAAATATCTGCAACATATCTTCGTCCGGCACATTGGCGGTGTGGAACGGTAAGTTCAGATGCTTCAGTGTGTTGATAACGGTTTGTGTCTGCTTGGCCGTGGGCTGACCAGAGGCCGTAACACCTCGAAAAGCGATGTGGTTCAGACGGACCGATTCAGAGTTGTCTTCGGGCTGATCGATCAGGTGCCACACGGGCTTGTCTTCCTGATACAACCAGCGTCCGGAAAACGGAAACGGCGGTCGAAAGCCATCCTCTAATGCAAAGAGTGTCATCAGGTCCGTAACTGCTTTGGCGTCTGGCGTGGTGTTCAGGCTGATATGATCAAATGCCCAACTTAAACCGTCGATGTTGTTTGGGATCATGATGAATACTCGAATGAAGTCTTCAGTACGTTAGCGTTGAAGCCATCTTAATAGTCATATATGAATTGAAAAACAGCTTGAAAACCGAATTAGTTTCAAATTTTATTTGATAATGAAAGCATTTAAAGATCTCGAGTTTTTTATCTGCATTGCAGAAACCGGCAGCCTCACCGCTGCAGCGCATCGGCTTGATCTGACGCCTGCTGCGGCAAGTGCCGCGCTGAAGCGCTTGGAAGCGGAGTTGGCTGTGCAACTGGTGATCCGCTCTACCCGCAGCTTGCGCTTAACGCAGGAGGGCGAGGTGTTTTTGCGCTACGCCGAACAGTCATTGCAACTCATGCGAGAAGGGCTTGAAACGTTACAGTCGGGCCGGTCGCTGGTGCAGGGCGTGATTCAGCTGTCTGCGCCGTCTGATTTGGGCCGGAATCTTGTAATCGGGTGGTTGGATGCGTTTCAGGCGCAGTTTCCCAATGTTGAGATTCGCCTGCAGTTGTCGGATCGGATCGCGGATGTGTTTCGCCAACCGGTGGATGTCGCATTGCGTTACGGGCAACCGGCCGATGCCAATTTCGTAGCGATTCCGGTGGCGGCCAACAACCGCCGGGTATTGTGTGCTGCACCTGAGTACCTTGAACGTGTGGGTACGCCACAAAGCCTGCACGATCTAGATGCGCACAACTGCCTCTGTTTTATGGTGGGTGAGTATGTCCATGATCGTTGGCGGTTCTTTGGCGCGGACGGCGAAACCTCTGTATTGGTGTCCGGCAATCGTGTTGCAGATGATGGTGATGCGGTGCGCCGTTGGGCACTTGCGGGGCAGGGTATCGCATACAAGGCGGGCCTGGATATAGCTGAGGATCTGAAAGCAGGTCGTCTGGTGCGCCTATGTGAAGAATGGCAGGGCGAACCTGCGCCGTTGAATATGATCTGTGTGGATCGTCGCCAGCTAACGCCTGCGGTACGTGAACTACGTGATTTTTTGACTGAGCGTTGTGCTGAGCTGAGTGCGTAAACATCGAGAGACCTGAAGTCCGTGTGCGAGACACAAACTTCAGGCTTTGCACATGTTAGCTTTTACCAGAATCAGCCCGGATCAGGGCGGGGAGTATCATTGGTTGATGGTGGCAGCTGTGGCAGACGGAAGTTGGGCTGGTCACCGGTGAGGGTTTTCAGAAAGGCCACGATTTCGCCAATCTCCTGTTGCTTCAATTTCTGTCCCAGCTGAAGTTCTGCCATTACATCAACAGCCTCCTCCAGACTCCACACCGCTCCGTCATGGAAATAGGGGTAGGTGAGTTCAACGTTGCGCAGGGTCGGAACTTTGAACTTAAAGCGGTCGATCTCCTTACCTGTGACTGCTGACAGACCTGCTGCTGCGTTGTCGGTTTTATAGGGTTTTACTAATCCCATCTTCTGAAATGAGTTGCCTCCCAGGGCCTGACCGTTGTGACACGCGGTGCAACCCACCGATTTAAAGCGAGCGTAACCGGCTTTAGCGGTGTCTGAGATGGCAGATTCATCGCCTTTCAGAAACTGATCAAACGGGGCGTTAGGGGTCACCAGTGTTTCCTCGAATGCTGCAATGGCATCGGTGACCTGATCAATTCCGATCTGGTCATTGGTATACACCTGTTGAAAGGCCTGTTTGTAACCGGGGATGGTCTCCAGCACGTTGACCGCCAGAGAGTGGCTAAATCCCATCTCTTTAGGGTTGGCGATAGGTCCGCCCGCTTGCTCTTGCAGGTTTTTCGCTCTGCCGTCCCAGAATTGGGCCAGATTAAGACTGCTATTCAGCACAGTGGGTGCGTTGATTGGACCCAGCGCCCAGTTGTGTCCTATCGAGGTCGGCATATTATCCGTGCCGCCCATACTCAGGTTGTGACAGGAGTTGCAGGAGATAAAGCCCGATTTGGACAGTCGTGGATCAAAGTAGAGTTTCTTACCCAGTTCTACTTTGGCTTGATTGCTTGCTTGATAAGGTTCGATGGGTTGCACGGGTTCAGTCGCCAGTGCAGAAGAGGAGGTCAGGATGCCGATGAGGGCCAGACCGTATCGTCGATTCATGGTATAAATCTCCATTGTGAGCCCGCACGGTGGTTGGGTTTCCTACGCAGCCTGCCAGTTGAGAAGGAAGTCCGGCCACCTGTGGGTTTCCGTTTGCAGCAACATACGATGCTGCGTCTGTTTATTGGGACACCGTTTCCGGCAGCCCCACAGTAGTCCTTGCCGCTTTCATCGGATCTGACCTGCATCAACTGAGTTAATTAGCTTTGGCTATGCGGTTGATAGCGCATTGCTATATGGTGCTGATGGGAAAATCGGGTTATCTTCTTTCTAGCCATCATGCAGCCATGAGGAAGTGTTCCGATATGAGTGAAGTAGGTGAGAACATCACGGCAGGCAGTTGCCTGTGTGGTCAGGTCCATTATGAGATCAACGGTAGTTTGGGTATCTTTCAGTACTGTCACTGTTCCCGCTGTCGAAAATTCACCGGCAGTGCGTTTGCCTCCAACCTGTTAGTCAAACCTGATCAGTTCCGCTGGCTTGCCGGTCGAGAACATGTCGTTTCCTACTCACCTCCTGATACTAAACACTTCGCGACCGCATTCTGCCGTTGCTGTGGATCGTCTCTGCCTTGGGCTGCTAAAACGGGGAGGGCGGTGGTGATTCCAGCCGGTACGCTGGATGATGATCCCGATATCAAACCGGCGCAGAATATCTTCTGCGCATCACGCGCCAGCTGGTATACGTCACCCTCAGAACTGCCCGATTATGATGAGTTGCCGCCACGGGATTAAACGAGGCTTAGAGGGCAGAGTGTTGCCTCAAAGGTGGAGTTCAGGCTGATAGAGCAGGCGGTTTTTTATCTGCCTGAATATCGGGTACTTTGTATACAGACTGTACGGATGCAGTATTGAGTTGTGCGTGTTGCAACTCTCTTCCGGGCGTTTTTACTTACTCCCGATACAAGGATGTTGTCATGGATGCACACACGGTTACTCCCTCTCGAATGCCTAAACTCACGCCATTACCTATTCGCACCAAAGGTAAGAGTCTCTTCGCGCGTATCAAAGCCTGGGTCACTGATGTCAGACAATGGCAGCTGGTGGAAAACTGGGAATATGATCTGCCTGACGGTCGCCGGATTCTGATTCCGAAAGGTTTTGTATTTGACGGGGCTTCAATCCCGCGCCCCTTATGGGCCTTGCTTTCGCCCACCGGTTTATTGCTGATTCCCGGCCTGATTCATGATTTTGGCTACCGCTATGACTATATCTACGTCGTGGGGGAAGAGGGTGAAATCAGTAAGCAGGACGAAGGTAAAGGGCAGGATCACTGGGATGAAATGTTCTATCGAGTCGCTAAACAGGTTAACGGCATGAAACTGCTTGATTGGTTGGCGTGGTTAGCACTGACGAGTTTCGGTTGGTTGTCGTGGAAGTCGAATCGCGAGCGAAACGCGGAAGAGATTATCCCGACACGTGTTCGTGTTCCCACTTAAAGCAGCGGATTGGAAGAGATGACAATGTCCATAACGATCCTTATTTTTTCAGTTTGAATTCAAGTCGGTCGAATAAAGTAGTTGTTATTCGAATAACGGTTGAATGAGCGAATCGTCCGGGACCTAACAAATAGGGTGATAGGGGAGATATATCGATGCGAGTAATGTTAGCTGTGATTATGGTTTTGAGTGCGCCATTGGCGTGGAGTGCACCAGAAGACTTCCGGGATGGACAGGTACAAAAAGATAGCCGGGGTGAGTTACAGGCCTGGGATAAAGAGAACAGCCGTTGGGTGGGTATCGAAGCGTTCTGGGAAACCTATGCCGGCCGTAAAGGCGGTTATACCTGGGGCGATAGCACAGAATATCCGCCGTACAGTCAGGTAAAAGAGTTCGATACGCTGCTGATTCAGGTGGATAGTGGCCAATGTCTGATGGAGTTTTATCATTCGCGCTGGCGTCGTGCCAACGATGTGCGTCGCTGGGATGAGTCATTTAACGAATATGGCGGTTGTCCGCGGGTATTTGAGTAAAACACAGATCTAAATGTGCCTTTGTGGCATCCAAAGCACG
>NZ_JBFGYC010000095.1:0-9751 GCF_041587635.1 Pontibacterium sp.
CACTGATGCCCGACAAAATAGTTAACGCGAGTTTTGGCCCCACGCCATTCACTTTGATCAAGGTACGGAACAGCAACCGCTCCTCCCGATCAGCAAAGCCATAGAGCAGCTGCGCATCTTCACGCACCACAAAGTGCGTAAACAACGTGACCTGCCGGCCCAGCTCCGGCAAACGATAGAAGGTATTCATGGAGGCCTCAACCTCATAGCCAACGCCATTAACATCAATCAACAGTTGCGGCGGATGCTTTTCCAGCAGCTCACCTCTTAGCCTTCCAATCACTGATTTACTTCTCCATATCCCGGGCAGTTTTGTCTGACTCCAGACGGTGTCCTGCAACAATAAATTCAGGCAAACGCAGATCTGCGAACACCGCTGCCATACGTGTGGCAAAGATCAAACCCATTGAGATCATCGCTAACAGGCGGTCCTCAATCAGACCTTCAAACGAGACAAAGAAAATCGCGCCAGCAATCGCACATGTTGCGTAGATCTCACCTCCACGGTGAAGAATCAACGGGATTTCTCGTGTCAGAATGTCGCGAATCATACCACCTGCGGTACCAGTGATCATGGCCATCATAACCACGACCACATCCGATTGGCCCATGGCCATCGCCTTCTGCGCACCCAGGATCGCAAATAACGCCAACCCCATCGCATCCAACACCAACAACGCACGACGTGGATACGCTACATATCGGCAGAGAATAAATGCCCCCACCGCCGATACGATTGCGGTCCAAAGGTAACTCGTATCAACGATCCAACCTATAGGGTGAGCATCCAGGGTAATATCGCGAATCGTACCACCACCCAACGACGTCACAATCGCCAGAACTACAACACCCAGGATATCCAGACGCTTGCCTTGCGCCGCCAATGCACCGGTCACCGCGAATACCGCAATACCCACAATCTCAGCAAAATAGATAAAAGTTTCGTAATCCATCTAACGCCAACGCCCCTTTCGGTTTGAACGTGCTCCAGCCATCTGCACCAAATTCGTACGGGTATGCGCATGACAAAGCGCAATAGCAAGCCCATCCGCAGCATCTACCTGAGGCAAGCCAGGCAGTTTCAGAATATGTGCGACCATATGCTGAACCTGCGCTTTATCCGCCGAACCATTACCAACAACAGATTGCTTTACCTTTCTCGCCGCGTACTCGTAAATCGGCAGCTCCTGATTGGTACCCGCCACAATGGCAACGCCACGTGCCTGACCCAATTTCAGTGCCGAGTCTGCATTGCGCGCCATAAACACCTGCTCAATTGCCATCTCCTGAGGGCAATAACGACTAATCACCTCAGTCACCCCTTCAAAAACCTGCTGCAGGCGCTCAGGCAGCGCATCACCTTTGATGCGGATACAACCACTGGCGACATATTCATTTTTTGAGCCCACGCTATTGATGACACCGTAACCGGTGATGCGTGACCCCGGATCAATTCCGAGTATTAACATAAAACCATCAGTTCAGATTATTGCCGACCATAATACGCGTTAGCACCACTGATGATGCAATAAATCGCACAACAAACCGCCTTTCTCCGTGAACAAAAAAGCCGAGACAACGGCCTCGGCTTTTCCAGAAGAGCTACACGGCGATCTTTCGCCCTAGCCCTGACTTAACCGCTCAGACTTAAGGCGTCTTACGCAGCTTGATGTTCAGTTCACGCAACTGAGCTGCACTCACTTCACCCGGCGCTTCAGTCATCATGCAAGATGCGCTCTGGGTTTTAGGGAACGCAATCACTTCGCGGATAGACTCAGTACCCGTCATCAGCATGATCAGTCGATCAAGACCGAACGCCAGACCACCGTGAGGAGGCGCACCGAACTGCAGAGCATTCAGCAGGAAGCCGAACTTCTCTTCCGCTTCTTCATCACTGATACCCAGCACGTCAAATACAGTCTTCTGCATCGCCTGATCATGAATACGAACAGAACCACCGCCCAGCTCGCAACCGTTCAATACCATGTCGTATGCACGGGACAGCGCAGTCAACGGGTTCGCTTTCAGCTCTTCAGGAGAGCAGCTTGGCGCGGTGAATGGGTGGTGTAACGCAGTCAAACCACCTTTATCCGTCTCTTCGAACATTGGGAAGTCAACAACCCACAGCGGTGCCCACTCGCACTGCGCCATGTTCATGTCTTCGCCAACCTTGATACGCAATGCACCCAGTGCTTCGCTTACAACCTTCTCTTTGTCAGCACCGAAGAAAACGATATCACCGTTCTGAACTTCCAGACGCTCCATGATCTTCATGGCAACATCTTCACCCAGGAACTTAACGATTGGAGACTGCAGGCCTTCAGCACCTTTCTCCAGTTCGTTCACCTTGATCCATGCCAGACCTTTAGCACCGTAGATACCCACAAACTTGGTGTATTCGTCGATAATCTTACGTGTCAGCTGAGCACCACCAGGTACTTTCAACGCGGCAACGCGGCCTTTAGGGTCTTTAGCTGGACCGGCAAAAACCTTGAACTCGATCTCAGCCATCAGATCAGCAACGTCGACCAGCTCCATTGGGAAACGCAGGTCCGGCTTATCAGAACCGTAACGCTGCATCGCTTCCGCGTATGGCATACGTGGGAACTCACCCAGATCGATGTTCAGCATGTTCTGGAACAGTTCACGGATCATGTTTTCGGTCATACCCATGATCGCTTCCTCATCCATGAATGAGGTTTCGATATCAATCTGGGTAAATTCCGGCTGACGGTCAGCACGCAGGTCTTCGTCGCGGAAACATTTAGCGATCTGGTAGTAACGGTCAAAACCCGCCACCATCAACAGCTGCTTGAACAACTGTGGCGACTGCGGCAGTGCAAAAAAGCTACCTTCGTGAGTACGGCTCGGCACCAGATAGTCACGCGCGCCTTCAGGTGTTGCACGGTTCAGGATCGGTGTTTCGATATCCAGGAAACCGTTGTCATCGAGGTAGTTACGGATCGCGTTAGTCACCTTAGAACGGAAACGCAGCTTGTCCTGCATTTCCGGGCGACGCAGATCGATATAACGGTGACGCAAACGCACGTCCTCACCCACCTGCTGGTGTTCGTCCAGCTGGAAAGGAGGTGTTTCCGCTTTGTTCAGGATAACCAGCTCTTTGCCCAGTACTTCGATCTCACCCGTAGGCATATCCGGATTCACAGTACCTTCCGGACGATCACGCACCAGACCACGCACTTCGATAACAAACTCGTTACGTACACTGTCTGCCAGCGCGAAGCTTTCTTCACGATCCGGATCAAATACAACCTGTGTCAGACCTTCACGGTCACGCACATCCAGAAAGATGACACCACCGTGGTCACGACGACGGTGCACCCAACCATTCAGGGTGATTTCTTCGCCAACGTGTTCTTTTCTCAGATCGCCGCAATAATGGCTGCGCATAGTTTCCTGTTCCTGTTAAGTTACCAACACATCCGATTTCAACGGATGTAAGAGCTAAATTTAATTTGGCTTTCGGCCGCAGGCTTAACTGCTGCTGCCGCTATCACCCGCAAGATTTTTCTTCTTACCGGTTTTAAAATCTGTTTCGTACCAACCACTTCCTGACAATCGAAATCCCGGCGCAGAGACTTTCTTCTCTACCTGTTCACTGTCGCAAGATTTGCAGTTTGGCGCTGGTGCATCGCTACGCATCACCAGCTTCTCAAACTCGTGGCCACAGCTTTTGCATTCAAAATCGTAGATAGGCATCGTAAAACGCGTTCCAGATTCAGATCTATTCTATTGGAAAACGCGCGATTATAACCGATTTGGAGGGAGGTTACAGGCCCTAAGCGCGGTAAAGAAATCAACAGCGCCGACCCGGACAGATCGACGCGAAGGATTGCAGCAAGTTACGACTCTTCAGGAGAGATCGTCACCTCTCCGGTATTGGTTAACAACACTTCTACTTTATGTCGAATCTCATGAATTTGCTCATCTGTATAAGGCTTCGCAGGCACTTTGCCCCACACTGGTCCCGGCCATGCAGCATCATCTTCCTGCCGCACGATATGATGCAGATGCAGCTGCGGTACCATGTTGCCCAACGACGCCACATTCATTTTTTTAGCGGCAAAAATATCAGCCAAATTCTCCGCTAAGAATGAAGATTCGTGGATCATCTGACACCGCTCGTCTTCTGGCAAGTGATAAATTTCGGTGGCTCCGGCACGACGGGGTACCAGAATAAACCACGGATAGTTCGCATCGTTTATCAGTAGAAGGCGACACAGCGGGAAATCTCCCAGTACAATACAATCTGCGGCCAGCTGAGGATGCAGTTCAAATTCCAATTCCAGCTCGTCCATGGTTCCTCCGATGAAATTCACTTAAAATTCCAGACGTTAGCAGTTCTCTTATAGCTAAGAGTATAGGCAAATATGCTTGATATCGTGCTCACTGACAATATTGAATCGATTGGCCCCAAGATCTGGAATAAGCTCTGCGGCACCGATTACCCCTTCCTGCGGTACGAATTCCTGCACGCATTGGAACAATCTGGCAGCGTTGGGAAAGGTACTGGATGGCTCCCCCTTCACTTGTCACTGAAGGACGGCGGCGAAACCGTCGCGGTGATGCCGATCTATCTAAAGCAACATTCCTATGGTGAGTACGTGTTTGATTGGGCGTGGGCAGATGCCTACTCACGCTATGATCTGGAATATTACCCCAAGCTGGTCACATCCATCCCTTTCACACCCGCCTATGGCCCCCGGATTGGCACCCGACAGCCTCTGGATACAATCATTCCAACAATACGCGACGCCATTCCACAAATTGCCGCCAAACTAAACGCTTCATCCTGGCACGGTTTATTCGCACCTAAAGAGACAATCGAGCAATTTGTGACCCACGAAATCATGCCAAGACTGGGGTGCCAATACCACTGGTTCAACCATGGCTACCGTGACTTCGACCACTTTCTGGAACGCTTCAACTCCCGTAAACGCAAAAATTTACGCAAAGAACGCAAGAAAGTATCCGACCAAGGCGTCGAGTTACGAACCTATAGCGGCAGGGATATTAGCGACGCACTGCTGCACCGGTTCTATCATTTTTATCAGATCACCTACCTCAAACGCGGCCGCAAAGGTTATCTGACACCCGAATTTTTCACACTACTGCGCGACACCATGCCGGATCATCTGGTGCTTGTTGTCGCATATGTTAATGATCAAGCGGTAGCTGGCGCCCTTTCACTGCGTAGCAAGACCACCTTGTATGGACGCTACTGGGGATGCCTCGAAGAGTACGACAGCCTGCACTTTGAAACATGCTATTACCAAGGGATCGAGTTTTGCATTCGGGAAGAGCTGGAACGCTTTGATCCCGGCGCTCAGGGTGAACACAAAATTCAACGCGGCTTTGAACCGATTGAGACCTGGTCCGTACACTGGTTACAGGAGCCCGGTTTCCGAGAGCCCATCGCCCGCTTTCTGAATGAGGAAGAAGAGATGATGCGAGAGCAAATCGCCGAACTCACCACCTGGCTGCCGTTTAAGAACGACTAGGTCACTTTAGCAGCGGATTGAAAGCCACGTGCCAGACATAAAAAAGCCACACAACACAACCTGCTGCGCGGCTTTTCCAGTTCGGTGACCTACTCCTAATATGGGTCAGATCACTGAACTCTCGCTTCGTTTAAAGCACCGTCGCAGCAATCCAGCCCGCAATCAACAACGGCAGGTTAAAGTGGACAAACGTTGGTACCACCGTATCCCAGATGTGACGGTGCTGACCATCTACGTTCAAACCCGCAGTCGGGCCCAATGTAGAATCAGACGCCGGAGACCCCGCATCGCCCAGCGCACCGGCAGTACCGACCAGCGCAACGACTGCCAACGGCGAAAAGCCCAACTGCACCGCCAAAGGAACGTAGATAGCAGCGATAATCGGGATCGTAGAAAACGAAGAGCCGATACCCATGGTAATCAACAACCCTACGACCAGCATCAACAGTGCTGCCAGCGCTTTATTGCCATCAACAAAGCCCGCAGAGCTTTCGACCAGACTCGCTATTTCACCCGTTTCCCGCAATACCTCGGCAAACCCCGCAGCGGCAATCATGATGAAACCTATGGTTGCCATCATCTTCATACCATCAACCAGCAGCCCATCCGATTCGTTCCAACGCACCACACCCGAAACCGAGAACACAATAAAGCCCAGCAGTGCCCCCAGAACCATGGAACCGGTATACAGCTGCACACCGAAAGCCACACCAATGGCCGCAATAGCGACCAAGGTACGCACACCCGACACTTCGGCCCCGCCATTTTCAACCGCTTCAATCTTGCTCAGATCATAACGACGCTTGCCACGGTAACTGATAAATACTGCTATCAGCAGACCTGTCAGCATACCCAGCGCAGGAATACCCATCGCACTAACAACACTGATGCCTTCTGTGGATAAACCGTTTGCAGCAATGTTTTTCAACAGGATCTCATTCAGGAAGATTCCACCAAAACCCACCGGCAAAAACATATAAGGCGTCACCAGACCAAAAGTCAGCACACAGGCAATCAAGCGACGGTCCAACTGCATCTTTGCCATCACCAACAACAGTGGCGGAATCAACATCGGTATAAACGCGATATGGATAGGCATTATGTTTTGGGAAGAGATCGCGACCAGCATAATCAGCATAATCAACCCGGTACGCACCATACGAACCCGCTGGGCATCCTGATTGCTTCCCAGCATCACAACAACTCGATCAGCCAAAAGATGTGGCAAACCGGACTTGGAGATCGCAACCGCAAAACCACCCAGCAACGCATAGCTCAATGCCACACCCGCACCGCCGCCGATACCACTGTTAAAGGCATCAACCGTACCTTGCAACCCTAAACCACCCGTCAGGCCACCCGCCATTGCACCTAGCAATAGAGCCATTACAACATTCGTACGAAGCAAGCTCAGCACCAACATCGTCAGCACTGCAACAATTACCGCATTCATTAAAAATCCCAGAATAAGATTGGACGTAAAGCACCAGAACAGGTGCTTCAAGAAAGGAGCGAACTCTGAACATTTATTCTTATAATGTCAATATTTCACAATAGGAAATAATTTACACCATAAAACACATTGATCGGTGTCGCTAATTCATCAAGCAGGACGTAGCTACGGAAAGGCTTTTATGCAGCACAGCAAGCCACCATGCTCGCGGTGCTGCATAAAAAATGCATTAGAAATCGGACTTAAAACCGGGAGGTATTTTAGAAGGGTCGAATTCAGCAACCTGTGTTGCAAAGGTCCAGCCATACCCGTCCGGGTCTCGCAAACAACCCGTACGATCCCCCCAAAACTGAGTATCTACCTCACCCACTGCTTCAGCACCCGCAGCCACTGCGCGTGCAACTAAAGCATCTACATCCTCACAATACATATACAAGCCAATGGGAGAGGGCAACCCACTGCTCGCGGGTGATTGCTGCGTCGAACCGAACGCACCTTCAGTGGCAAACATGGCGATCAACACACCATTACGACGCACCTCTGCATGTACCGCCTTACCAGCCGGGTCACGCATCATCACGGAACCCTCAAAACCAAATGCCCGCTGATAAAAATCCAGCGATGCATCGGCATCTTTAACCATGATGTAAGGCGTAAGCAGATGTGTCTGTTCTGGCATCCAATTTTGCTGTGACATATAAGTTTCCTCCTCTCATATGCCACAGCTTAGCAGCGGACTATGACTCCCGAGGAATATCCAAAATATTTCCCGCAGTAACATATTCATTGCCACCCAGACGCGCCAGAGGATTGAGCCTATCCGCCAAGACCTTCATACGACCCTTGTCATCTTCGGCAACCACCTCGTCATCCAACCAGATGCGCAACAACTTACCAAATACCAGGTTCTGATCATTCTCACCAATGGTGTCCAGCTTATATAACTCACAGGCAAACGCGAGACGTGCATCCTTTAATCGCGGCAACTCAAAACCATCAAAAGCCACTGTATCCATGTCGACCAACTCAAGTTCGGACTCGCCATCCGGCAGAACCTTCGCAGACTTAGTCACTTGAGGTGCAAGCTCAGGGTGGGCCAGATGAATAACAAACCTTTTTCGCTCGACAATATTGCGAAAAGTATCTTTGTCGCTGCCATCGGGTTTACGTCCGATCGACAACATCACAACCGGCGGATTACTGCACACCGCATTAAAGTATGAAAACGGAGCCAAATTGAACTTTCCGTTCTCATGCTCAGATAACACCCACGCCACCGGTCTTGGAACAACCGTTTGTGTCATGGTGTGATAAACCTTATTGGGTGACAGTTCAGCTAGATTAATAATCATTTTTGCTTCCGCACGGTGAATTTAACGCCCTGAAATTATGACACTTTTCCATCATGAGTCCTATTCTCGCTGTGCGAACGCAACATGAAAAGGATTAATTTTGAATGAAATTCATATGAGAATTTGTCTGCAAAGTTGGTTAGAGAATCACCAACCCCTCGCCTACACTGATATTCCCCAAGGCGAATTCCGCCGGGAAAAACGTCCAGAAAATAATAATAAATGCCCAGCTTACAAACCGAAGCTAAAGAGGAAGAACAATGCTTACATACGAAGAATGCCTGGATATGTGTGACCTAACCTCTGACGAAGTCGATGCCATCGCAGAGCACGAGCACGTAGACCCAATCATTGCACTCGCATTCGGACAATACATGATCAATCACGAGGGCGAGCAAAAGATTAAGCGCATTATTCTGGATGACATTGAAAAAGCACATCGCGAAGGTAACCGCGGCCACGAAGCACTGTTGCAGAAAGTGCTGGAGCACTTCATCGCAACCCACCCAGATCACGATTCCCGTAAATCAGCAGCTGCATAAGCTACTGATCCCGAATACCCTTCCCCTTCTCACCGGTTGAGCGGTGGCGAAAGCCACCCTCACCGGCGATATTTTTATATATCAACGTTTAAAACCCGCTAATTTATTCCAGATCGACCACGAATAGGCAATCAAACACAATAGGTGTTCCCACACCGTCAAAATTAGTCAGGTCAACCATACCAGACAACCGAGAGGTTCCTTGCAACCCCTCAAACCTACCGGTCCCCCACAACACAGCATTGCCATCACTGGACGCACCGGTTATATGACTAATTGGCACGCCATCGGGCGTTACTGTTGGCTGATTTACAGGCTGCACCGAGGTCACACCTCGCGTCACCAAAGTCCCTTGCGGTAAATTGAAGTACGTAGTGCCAACCAGCTGGAGCCCACCTTCTGACCCAGGCTCGATGTTTGAAAGGCAATCTGTCGCGGTGCCCACAACCTGGCGATTTTTTCCGTTGATCAAATCAACATCAAAGCAAAATGCCTCATCCTCATAACCGTCTCCGTCGATATCTGGCACCATGGCCACATACATATCATCTGATCCGACCAGATTTAACACCCATCTATTACCTCCACCCTTATGATTTTCTGCAAAAGACAATGATGCACTCAAGAAAGCCACCATCATGATCGCAATCACACTTCTCAGTTTCATATCGTATCTCAGCATGATACCTAAAATCGTGATGTACATTCTTAGTCATTTAATGATTTTACTAATTGTTCTAATCTTTCAACTTCAATATCTTGATCTATTACAGATTTTGTTTTAATCATTTTAAGATACTTCTTCAAAATCATCAAAATCATTTGATATTCTTGCTCTGTGCATCCTATTGCCTTCTTGTGTTTCTTTGCAAAAGCCTTTAG
>NZ_JBFGYC010000096.1:0-9739 GCF_041587635.1 Pontibacterium sp.
CTTGCCTCGCTCCAATCCCTTGTATAACACGGGTCTTTTTATACCACCCTACGCCATTGGGTGGTTTTTTTTGTCTGAAATAAGCTGTGAGCCATGTGCTATGGGGGTTGTGTCGGTATGGGGTGAAACTTGAAGCGATGCTTGTCGCAAAAAATATCGTCATACAGCGCATACAGACAACCGGGCTAGCAGGACAAACGATAATATTTATATCGATCGATACCGATCCATCAATGAAGGCTATACGTTGCCACCCAGAATGGGTGGCTTTTTTATTTTGCGGAAGCTGTTTTATATATCCATATATACTTTGGATATTAATAGAGCGGTTTTTCTTTCTGGATTTATTTGCTGCGCGAAAGAATGATGACCGCGGTAATAACCATTAATCCACCGATGTAAGTGCCGGTAGTTAATTGCTCACCGATCAAGATCAGGGCAATGGTTACCGCGACCACCGGTTCCATTGTTGAGATGGTTGAAGCATCCGAGGCGCCAATCTTGGGTGATCCGGCGATAAAGGTTGCTATGGGCAAAATAGTGGCAAAAAGCGCCAATCCGATGATCGATAGCCAGCCGAATTCAGATTGTGGCCAGTGGGTGGTTTGCATCGTGCTGGCGATCAGGCACGAAATCAAACAGCCAATAAGTACTGTACATGCGGATTGTAATGGATGGCTGGGGCTTGCCCGATGGCTACCGTACAGGATGGCAGCGCCATAACTCAGCGCCGCGAACAAAGCCCAGAGTATGCCCTGACCGTCTCCTTGAATATCGATGCCCACCGCAACCATAACGCCGCCAATAGCCAAGGTGACACTTAGAAGCTTTTTGCCGGTCGCTTTCTCTTTCAAAAAGAGGATCGAAAACAGGATCACAAATGCTGGAAACGAGAACAGCAGGATCACGGCCAAACTGACCGACATGCTATGACTGGCATTGTAATACCCCAGCGCCGCGCCTGAATAACCAATACCGACCAGCAGGTATTGCAGGTTATGGCGCAGGGGCGGAATCGGCAGGCGGCGAAGCCTTAGCCAGATCAGCATGATGGCGGCCGCAGCAGCAAATCTCAGTACCAGTAACCCGACCGGGCTTGCGCCATCACTATATGCAACGTGTGTAAAAAGCGGTTGCAGGCCATAACCGCAGGCTGAAACCAGCACCAGCAGGAATCCCTTGATGTAGTCATTGTTGAGTGTGGTGGTTTCTGTGTTCATCGGGGCCGCGTCTGTCAGTGGAAAAATTCGGACCCTAACAACCGGTTATCCCTTAGGGCAATGTTTCTGTCTACGCGTGTCGCTGTGAGTAAAGTGACGGGCAAATCCTGACGTAATCAGGATAGGGCGGTGCTGGCAGCCGCCGTCTGTGATCGGTTTTTTGATTCACTCATGAGGCGCAGTCATAGCTGCTGTATAGCGGTGTCGCTCATGCCTTTCCTGTGTTCTTCGACCTGTTGTGCAGATATCTCTGGTGCTGTCGTAAATTGATATTACCAAGACGTATTCGAGCATAGCCGCCTCTCTGAGACCCGATACTATCGGTGTCGTGGGAGTTGTTTAGCACGCCCTTTCGTGTAGGGCCCCTAGCCAGTTACACCGTATAGCGTTTACCTCCCGGCCTGATATCTATCCCTTTGCAGTGCTTAGGGAGAGGCAGGAAAAAATAACTAAAAACCAAAATTGTGACTCACCGACTATTCGGGTGAGGAGGTGCAAATGTTTACTAAAGATGACCAGATCCAAGGTTTTGACGATGCTCTGTGGGTAGTAATGGAGCGTGAAGCACAGCGTCAGGAAGAACACATCGAGTTGATCGCTTCGGAGAATTACACCAGTCCGCGCGTTATGCAGGCACAAGGTTCTGTGCTGACTAACAAGTATGCGGAAGGTTACCCGGAAAAGCGCTACTACGGTGGTTGCGAACACGTTGATGTAGCAGAGCAGCTGGCAATTGATCGTGCCAAAGAGCTGTTCGGTGCAGAGTACGCTAACGTCCAGCCTCACTCCGGTTCTCAGGCAAATGCCGCTGTTTATATGGCGTTGTGCGAGCCGGGCGATACCGTACTGGGCATGAGCCTGGCACACGGTGGTCATCTGACTCACGGTTCTCATGTGAACTTCTCCGGCAAGATCTACAACGCGGTGCAGTACGGTCTGAATGAAGAGACCGGCGAGATCGATTACGCACAGGTTGAAGCGCTGGCCGTTGAGCACAAGCCGAAAATGATTGTTGCGGGTTTCTCTGCTTACTCCCGTGTTGTCGATTGGGCGCGTTTTCGCGAGATCGCCGACAAAGTGGGTGCGTACCTGTTTGTTGATATGGCACACGTTGCTGGTCTGGTCGCTGCCGGTCAGTACCCGAACCCGCTGCCATTCGCAGATGTTGTCACCACCACTACGCACAAAACACTGCGCGGTCCGCGTGGTGGTCTGATTCTTTCCCGCGATAACGCGATGGAGAAGAAGATTAACTCTGCAGTGTTCCCGGGCGGTCAGGGTGGTCCTCTGATGCACGTGATCGCAGCAAAAGCGGTTGCCTTTAAAGAAGCGCTGGAGCCTGAGTTCACCGAATATCAGACGCAGGTTGTGAAGAATGCCAGCGCGATGGCCGATGTGTTTATCGAGCGTGGCTACGAAGTTGTATCCGGTGGCACCGATAACCACCTGTTCTTGCTGAGCCTGATCAAGCAGGGCCTGACCGGCAAAGATGCAGATGCTGCGCTGGGTCGCGCCAACATCACCGTGAACAAAAATGCTGTACCGGGCGATCCTCAGTCTCCATTTGTTACCTCGGGTCTGCGTATCGGTTCTCCGGTTGTGACGACACGTGGTTTCAAAGAAGAGCAGTGCCGCACACTGGCGGGCTGGATCTCCGATCTGTTGGATGTTCTGGACCAGCCGGAAGCGCTGGACGCGAAGATTGCCGACGTGAAAGAACAGGTACTGGCGCTGTGCGCTGACTACCCAGTTTACCGCTAATTTGAACAGAACTGCGGCGGTTAGCGAGCGCTGACCGCCCCTTAAACGGGAGCTGATACCATGCAGCATTATTCAGGTTTCGGACTGTTCAAGCACAGTCTTAGCCATCATGAAAACTGGCAGCGCGCCTGGCGTAACCCTACGCCAAAGAAGAAATACGATGTGATCATCGTGGGTGGCGGCGGCCACGGTCTGGCAACGGCGTACTACCTGGCGAAACAGTTTGGCGTGACCAATGTCGCGGTCATCGAAAAAGGGTATCTGGGTGGGGGTAACACCGCACGTAATACCACCATTGTACGTTCCAACTACCTGTGGGACGAAGCGGCTCACCTGTATGAGCACGCGATGAAGTTGTGGGAAGGTCTGTCGCAGGACCTGAACTACAACGTGATGTTCTCCCAGCGTGGTGTACTGAACCTGGGTCATACCCTGCAGGACATGCGCGATATTGAGCGCCGTGTAAATGCAAACCGCCTGAACGGTGTCGACGGTGAAGTACTGGATCCGCAGCAGATCAAAGAGATCGTGCCGCATATGGATTGTTCTGAAAATACCCGTTACCCAATCATGGGTGCGTCCTGGCAGCCACGTGGTGGTGTTGCACGTCACGATGCAGTGGCATGGGGCTTTGCCCGTGGTGCGGATTCTCACGGTGTGGACCTGATTCAGCAAACCGAAGTCACCGACCTGATCATCGAAGATGGCACCGTAGTGGGTGTGAAAACCAACCGTTACGGCGATATCAAAGCGGATCGTGTGGGTTGTGTGGTTGCAGGTAATTCCAGTGTGTTGGCGAAGAAAGCCGGTTTTGAACTGCCGCTGGAATCTCACCCGCTGCAGGCACTGGTATCTGAGCCGATCAAACCGGTACTGGATACGGTTGTGATGTCCAACCACGTACACGGTTATGTCAGCCAGTCCGATAAAGGGGACTTGGTGATTGGTGCCGGTATCGATGGTTACAACGGCTACGGTCAGCGTGGTTCTTTCCCAACGATTGAGCATACGGTGCAGGCGATTGTGGAGCTGTTCCCGATGTTCAGCCGCGTACGTATGAACCGTCAGTGGGGCGGTATCGTAGATACGTGCCCGGATGCCTGTCCGATCATCAGTGATACGCCGGTTAAAAACCTGTTCTTCAACTGCGGTTGGGGTACCGGTGGCTTTAAGGCCACGCCGGGGTCCGGCAACGTATTTGCCGCATCACTGGCAAAAGGTGAGATGCATGAACTGGCGAAGCCATTTTCCATGTTCCGATTCCACGACGGCGCGCTGATCGATGAGCACGGCGCTGCTGGTGTAGCACACTAACGGGAGAGAATTACATGTTCCATATCTACTGCCCGCACTGTGCGGAATACCGGGAAGAGGAAGAGTTCCACGCTTCAGGTCAGGCGCATATCGCCCGTCCGCTGGACCCAGAAGCCTGCTCCGATAAGGAGTGGGGTGAATACCTTTACTTCCGTAAGAACCCACGTGGCATCCACCACGAGTTGTGGGTGCATGCTGCCGGATGTCGCAAGTTCTTCAATATCACCCGCGACACCCAGACTTACGAAATCAAAGAAGTTTACAAGATTGGAGAACAGCCTTCGGTGGTTGCCCAGTCTGGTAATAGCAAATAACGGGAGCGGAGTTATGACACAGAAAAACCGCCTGCAGAGCGGAGGTCGCATCGACCGTTCCAAGCCTCTGACATTTACCTACAACGGTAAAAAGTTTAACGGCTTCCTGGGTGACACTCTGGCATCTGCCATGCTGGCCAATGGCATTGATATTGTTGGTCGTAGTTTTAAATACAGCCGTCCGCGCGGCATCGTTGCAGCGGGTGCAGAAGAGCCGAATGCGGTCCTGCAGCTGGGCGCAACTGAAGCCACTCAGGTGCCAAACGTTCGTGCGACGCAGCAGGAACTGTTTAACGGTCTGGTATCGTCCTCGACGAATGGCTGGCCGAGTGTAGAAACCGATCTGATGGGCACCATCGGTAAGATGGGCGGCAGCATGATGCCACCGGGTTTCTACTACAAAACCTTTATGTATCCGAAGTCTCTGTGGGATACCTACGAGTCGATGATTCGTAAAGCGGCCGGTTTGGGTCGTTCCCCGCTGGAAAGTGATCCGGATACCTACGACAAAATTAACCAGCACTGTGATGTGTTGGTGGTCGGTGGCGGACCTGCGGGTCTGTCTACGGCACTGACCGCTGCGCGCAGTGGTGCGCGTGTCATCTTTGCCGATGAGCAGAACGAGTTTGGTGGTAGCCTGCTGAGCAGTAAAGAAACACTGAACGGTGCGCCAGCGTCTGAATGGGTTAACGCGGTCGTTGAAGAGCTGCGTGGATACGACAATGTGATGTTGCTGCCGCGCTCTACGGTGAATGGCTACCATGACCACAACTTCCTGACGATTCACGAACGTTGCACGGACCATATCGCCGATATTGCACCGGCGGGTCAGGCACGTCAGCGACTGCACCGTGTACGTGCTAAATGGGTTGTTCTGGCGACAGGTGCGCACGAACGTCCACTGGTCTTCGCAAACAACGATGTGCCGGGTTGTATGGTCGCTAATGCGGTATCGACCTACATCAACCGTTACGGCGTTGCGCCGGGTAACGAACTGGTGCTGATGACCACCAACGATTCCGGTTATCAGGCCGCGTTGGATTGGCATGATGCGGGCCGTAAGGTCGTGGCGATTGTCGATACGCGTCAGAACCCTAAAGGTGACCGTGTTGAAGCTGCGCGTCAGCGTGGACTGAACCTGATAACCGGTTCTGCGGTGATTGAAGTGCAAGGTAGCAAGCGCGTGAGCGGTGTGTCTGTTGCGCCAATTAGCGCTGATGGCAACAAAGTGACAGGTTCCGTGAGCAAACTGTCTGCTGACACCGTGGCGTCTTCCGGTGGCTGGAGTCCGGTTATTCACCTGTCTTGCCACACGGGCAGCCGTCCGGTTTGGAACGATGATGTTGTGGGTTTCCTGCCAGGACCTACGGTTCAGAAGCAGCTGACGGCGGGTGCAATCAATGGTAGTTACAGCACCAGTACTGCACTGTTTGAAGGTCTGAATGCCGGTCTTAAGGCGGTTGCTGAAGTGGGCCTGAGTGCCTCTGAAGTGATGTTGCCGAAAGCGGAAGAGGTGAACGAGGGTACTCCTATGACCCTGTTCCACATTCCGCACCTGAAACCAACATCACAGGCGCCAAAGCAGTTCGTCGATTACCAGACTGACGTAACGGCTGCGGGTATCGAAGTGGCGTGTCGCGAAGGTTATGAGTCCATCGAACACGTGAAACGTTACACAGCGATGGGTTTTGGTACTGATCAGGGCAAGCTGGGTAACATCAACGGTATGGCCGTGGCGGCGAAAGCGCTGAACAAAACCATTCCGGAAACCGGTACAACGATCTTCCGTCCGAACTACACCCCGGTGTCTTTTGGTGCAATCGCCGGCCGTGACTGTGGCGCGCTGTTTGATCCTGAGCGTTACTCCGCTATGCATAAATGGCACGTGGCGCGTGGTGCGAAATTTGAGGATGTGGGCCAGTGGAAACGTCCTTGGTACTTCCCGAAACCGGGTGAGTCCATGCAGGAAGCACTGAACCGTGAATGTCTGGCAACGCGTGAGTCTGTCGGTATCTTGGATGCGTCCACGCTGGGTAAGATCGATATTCAGGGTAAAGACGCCCGTGAATTCCTGGGCCGTGTTTACACCAATGCCTGGGCCAAACTGGCGGTCGGTAAGTGCCGTTATGGCCTGATGTGCGGTGAAGACGGCATGGTCTTCGATGACGGTGTGACCTCCTGTCTGGGTGAGAATCACTTCCTGATGACCACCACCACCGGCGGCGCTGCACGCGTACTGGAATGGCTGGAACTCTACCATCAGACCGAATGGCCTGAGATGGAAGTGTACTTCAACACTGTGACGGATCACTGGTCCACGCTGACCATCTCCGGTCCGAACAGCCGTAAGTTGCTGGCTGAGCTGACGGACTGTGACCTGTCCAACGAGAACTTCGCGTTCATGGACTGGAAACAGACCACTGTGGCAGGGGTTCCGGCACGTGTGTTCCGAATCTCCTTTACCGGTGAGTGCTCCTACGAGATCAACGTTCAGGCCAACTACGGCATGCACGTCTGGGATAAGCTGTTTGAACACGGTGAGAAGTTCAACCTGACGCCGTACGGCACCGAAACCATGCACATTCTGCGTGCAGAGAAAGGTTTCATCATCGCCGGTCAGGATACAGACGGTTCTGTTCACCCGTTCGATCTGGGTATGGGCTGGTGTGTGGCTCAGAAGAAACCGTTCAGCTACATCGGTAAGCGTGGTATGGCCCGTGAGGACTGTGTACGCGAAGACCGTAAGCAGCTGGTGGGTCTGAAAACCACCGATCCTAAGGTTGTGTTGCCGGAAGGTGCACAGGGTGTACTGGATCCAAAAGCACCGATCCCGATGCCAATGGTTGGTCACATCACCTCCAGTTACTGGAGTGCCAATCTGGATCGCAGCATCGCCATGGGCTTTGTTAAAGGCGGCCTGAACAAGATGGGCGAGAAAGTCTTCTACCCGCTGGCTGATGGCACCGTTGTTGAAGCTGAAATCTGTAGCCCGATCTTCCTTGATCCAAAAGGGGAGCGTCAAAATGTCTGATCTGAATGTAGCCGTACCGGAAGAAAAAGTAGCGACCACGAAAGCGGTGGTCATGAATCAGGTTGCCGGTCCAGAGGTGCGTGCGGAATCCCCGCTGTACCATGCGGATCTGGATAGCCTTGCAAAGCAGGGACCACGCAAGGGCGGTATCCGCCTGCGCGAGAACAAACTGTTGGGTCATCTGACGTTGCGTTGTAACCCAAACAACGCAGATCAGCTGGCTGCTGTTGAGCGGGTTCTGGGTATGGCGCTGCCTTTGCAGCCGCTGACCTCTGTTGAAAAGGGTGAGGCATCTATTCGCTGGATGTCGCCTGACGAGTGGCTGATTATCGTACCGGGTCTGAAAGCGTTCGACGTGGAAACCCGTTTCCGCGATGAGATGGACGGCCACTACTCGCTGGTCAATGGTAGCGGTGGTTCCACTGTACTGGAACTGTCCGGTGATGATGTGGTGGAGATGCTGAAGAAATGCACCCCAATTGACCTGCATCCGTCGGAGTTTCAGGTCGGTAAGGTGGTCTCCACGGTCTTTGCCAAAAGCACCGCAGTGATCCGCCGTACCGGTGAGAAGCAGTTCGAGTTGGTGATCCGTCGCAGTTTCTCAGATTACCTCTGGCTGTGGATTCAGGATGCCAGCCGCGAGTTTGGTCTGGTTGTAGACGCCTGATCTGGAACGTGTCAGGACCGCCCTCTGTGGAGGGAGGTCTCTGACATGAAAAAATGGTTTCTGATATTCAAGAGATTGCTATGAAATCTAAGCTCAAACCCTGGATCTTTACTGCCAGCTGTCCGAGTGTTCTGGGCACCGTTGATGTGGTCACACGTTACATGGCGGAGTACGGAAACTACGTGGAAGATATCCACTCCTATGATGACCGTGCTGCCGATCGTTTCTTTATCCGTATCGAGTTTCATCCTCAGTTTGAAGGCTTTAGCGCCGACGAATTTAACACCGGCTTTTCACCTCGTGCGGAAGAGTTCGAGATGGAGTGGAGCCTGACGCCACCGGAGCACCGCCCGCGTGTGGCGATTCTGGTGTCAAAGTACGATCACTGCCTGAATGACCTGCTGTACCGTCACCGTACGGGACAGCTGAACATTGAAGTGCCGGTGATTATCTCCAACCATCCGGATTTGAAACATCTGGCGGAGTGGCACGACATTCCGTACTACCACCTGCCGATTACGCCGGACACTAAGCCGGAGCAGGAAGCACAGATCGTTAAGCTGTTGGAAGAGTACGATATCGAGCTGGTGGTGCTGGCGCGCTACATGCAGGTGCTGTCGGCGGATCTTTGCTCCTACCTCGATGGTAAAGCGATCAATATCCACCACTCTCTGTTGCCGGGCTTTAAGGGTGCACGTCCGTATCATCAGGCATGGGAAAAGGGTGTGAAGATGGTCGGCGCAACCGCGCATTACGTGAACAACGGTCTGGACGAAGGTCCGATCATCGCTCAGGGTTTGCAGCAGGTTGACCATGCGCACTACCCGGAAGATCTGATCGCGAAAGGTCAGGATGTGGAGCGTATCACGCTGATGAATGCCGTCCGTTGCCATATCGAAAAGCGCGTATTCCTCTGCGGAAGCCGTACTGTTGTTTTTAGTAAGTAAAGTACCGTCTGACGCTACTTTAACCCTGTGACTTGTTCGCAGGTTCCTTAGTTTCAACCTGTGTTTGCGTCTTGATAAGCGCACACCTTCGAGGCTGGCCCTCTGCATCCCGATGCGGATACCTCCCACCATTTCAGGTCAGCCTCCTCTTTCTTCTGTTTGTTCTGCTTCGAAACAACGCTTTAAGGAAACTACAGGTCGTAATCTGACATACCTGGTTTTGACCGAAGCGCATAATCCTCCTTTATCACAATAATAATCAGCGCTATTCATAGCGGCGGAGGCAGTATGTCTATCAGTGTGTTTGATCTTTTTAAAATAGGCGTAGGCCCATCCAGTTCACATACGGTTGGCCCCATGTTGGCGGCGGCTGAGTTTGCCGATCATTTGGCGCAGATCGGAAAAGCACAAGACGTTAAACGTATTCAGTCAGACCTCTACGGCTCCCTCAGTGCCACCGGTGTCGGGCATGGCACCGATAACTC
>NZ_JBFGYC010000097.1:0-9672 GCF_041587635.1 Pontibacterium sp.
GGTATGGGACAGGTGCGTATGCAGCAGGGTTTCTTCTCTGTTCAGCAAACCTGTCCAACCTGTCGAGGTGAAGGCCATGTGATTTCTGATCCATGTGGTGACTGCCGCGGTCAGGGGCGCATTGAAAAAACTAAAACCTTATCTGTGAAGATTCCACCGGGTGTGGACACGGGTGATCGTATTCGTCTGGCGGGCGAAGGCGAGGCGGGGACGCATGGCGGACCTGCCGGTGATCTTTACGTACAGGTGAATGTTGTTGCGCATCCGATCTTCGAGCGTGATGGTAAGCATCTATACTGCGAAGTGCCTATCAGCTTTATCGATGCCGCATTAGGCGGAGAGCTGGAAGTGCCGACGCTGGATGGCCGTGTGAAACTGAAGGTTCCGGCTGAAACTCAGACCGGCAAACTGTTCCGATTGCGTGGCAAAGGTGTGAAACCTGTTCGCGGCGGTTCGGTTGGTGACTTGCTGGTACGTGCAGTTGTTGAAACACCTGTGAACCTGAGCAGTCGTCAGAAGTCCTTGCTGAAAGAGTTTCAGGAAGAGATGGAGCAGGGTGATAGCAAGCATTCACCCAAAAAACACGGCTTCTTTGATTCCGTAAAAAAGTTTTTTGAAGATATGACCTAAGTGATGGGCCGCTTTGGTGGCCCATACTGTTTTCTGGTCACACTATGAGGGCGTCATGACCTCCATACCGCTAGAACCCAAAGCGCTTTGGGCATTAATTCAGGAAGAAGCACGTCTTGAAGCGGAAAATGAACCGTTTCTGGCAAGCTTCTTCCATGCAACCATTATTGGTCATCGTGATCTGGCATCGGCTCTTTCCTACCTGCTGGCGGGGAAGTTGGCAGATGAAGTGATGCCTGCTGTTACGTTGCGCGAACTGATCGAGCAGGCGTATGAATCTGATCCACAGATTATTATGTCGGTCTGCCACGACCTGAGTGCTGTACGGACGCGAGACCCCGCTATCGGTAAGCTTTCAACGGTGCTGCTCTATCTGAAGGGCTTTCATGCTATTCAGGCTCACCGCATTGCAAACTGGATGTGGAAGCAGGGACGTACTTCGATGGCTTTGTATATCCAGAGCCGTGTCAGCTCCACCTTGCAAGTTGATATTCATCCAGCGGCGTGTATTGGTCGTGGTGTGATGTTCGATCATGCGACCGGTATTGTTGTGGGTGAAACCTGCGTCATCGAAAATGACGTATCGATCTTGCAGAACGTGACACTGGGTGGGACCGGGAAAGAATCCGGTGACCGCCATCCGAAGATTCGTGAAGGCGTATTAATTGCCGCCGGCGCGAAGATCTTTGGCAATATTGAAGTAGGTGCTGGCGCTAAAGTAGGCGGTGGCTCGGTAGTGCTGGAAGATGTGCCTCCCCACACGACGGTCGTAGGTGTGCCTGCGAAGATAGTGGGCAGCGCAGGGTGCGAAAAGCCCGCGCTGGATATGGACCAGAATATTCCGAACGAAGAATAAGCCGCGTTAAACGGCAATGAATCAGGACAGAATCGCATGATCAGAATTGCAGTGACCGGTGCAGCCGGACGTATGGGTAAGGCCAATATCGAAGCGATCCAGCAGGCGGAAGGCGTTGAATTAGGTGCGGCGATTGTCGAGCCTAGCAGCTCTCTGATTGGTGCCGATGCGGGTGAAGTAGCAGGTGTTGGTAAGCTGGGCGTGAACATCGTCGGTGACCTGGCCGATGCAGTAAATGATTTCGACGTACTGATCGATTTCACCGCTCCGCAAGCAACACTGAAAAACCTGGCGTTCTGTGCTGAAAACGGTAAACAGATCGTAATCGGCACGACGGGTTTGAGCGATGCTGAACGCGATGAGCTGAATAGCTACGGTGACAAGTTGGCGGGTGTTTTTGCCTCCAATATGAGTGTCGGTGTGAACTTGTGCTTCAAGTTGTTGGCCATGGCGGCAAAAGCGCTGGGTGACGACTACGATGTGGAAATTATCGAAGCCCATCACCATCACAAAGTGGATTCTCCGTCAGGTACCGCGCTGAGCATGGGCGAAGCAGTGGCTGATGCGCTGGATCGTGATCTGAAAGAATGTGCAGTTTATGGTCGGGAAGGTCAGACCGGTGCACGTCCGAAGAAAGAGATCGGCTTTGCAACCATTCGTGCGGGTGACGTGGTGGGTGATCACACGGTCCTGTTTGCGACTGAAGGCGAGCGTGTCGAGATTACACATAAGGCCAGTTCCCGTATGACCTTTGCTAAAGGTGCAGTGCGTGCAGCGCGCTGGGTTAACGGTAAAGAAAACGCGATCTACAATATGCAGGATGTATTGGATCTGCACTGATCTAATCTGACCTGTTTAATTGCATGTTGAGCGTCGATGCGCTCGACATCCTTCCAGGCCCCTGTTCAGGGGCCTGTTTGTTTTTGCCTGCTAATGCCTAGGTTGAAGTAAACGTTTGTTTGAATGAGTTTTGGTCAAGCAAAATGAAGAAATCAAACAAGATGAATGTTGATCTCGCCACGGTTTTTTAGACTTTGTTAAATATTTTCTTTTAAAACAGTGGTCTTGTGCTACGTTTAAGTGCGCTTTCTGTTTTGTGGTGGAAAATTAAAACAAAATGCAATCCAAACGCAGTACTATCAAAACCTATCTCCTGAGATGGATCCTGCTGTTTTCGGCACTCGGATTTCTGGTGATTTTTTTAATTGCCAGCCACGCCTTTACCAGCAGTATTCGTGACAATGCTAACGAGATTGCGGAACGTGTCGCTCGGCAGACATTCAATTCTATGTATCTGGTGATGAGCCAGGGCTGGAGTCGTCAGCAACTCGAGCAATTTCTCGGTCAGATGGAACAGGATAACGCTCAGTCAGATCTTAAAGTGACGCTCTATCGGGCACCTGTTGTTGATCAGCTATTTGGTCATATCGAACAACCTGCGATGGATGACAGCCTGAAAGAGGCGATCCGTACAGGCCAGGCCCTCTCCCAGCAAGTGGATGATTCCAGCCGTTACCTTTACCCGTTAACTGCGAAAGAAACCTGTCTGGCGTGCCATACCAATGCCATATTGGGGCAATCGTTGGGATTGATCGAAGTTCAACAAGAGTTATCGGCGACGGTTGCTCAAGCTAAAACCAATCTAATTTATAACCTCTTGCTCATCGCACCCTTGCCGTTGTTGCTGGGTTTTCTGGCGGTACGTTCGCTCACCCGCCGGGTCGATGAGTCAATTAATCAGCTGACGACCAGTGTGGCGACGGTTGAATCGATAGCGGATCTGGAGAAGTTAGAACGGGAGCGTTCAAAACTTGCCTTCCATGAACTGGCGCGGATTTACGATGAGGTGGGCACGCTGGCAACCAAACTGCGTCATGTGGCGGTGGATAAAGAGTTGCTGGAATTTGAGATCCGGTTGCTGGAAAAATTTGTGATCACCTCTGAAGTGGTTCGGGACTGGCGAGAGTACGTCAGTGACCTGCTACTTGAGATCAACAAGGTGATTGATGCGCACACGATGTTCTCCATCTTTAAGGTGGATGATGAACTTTTTGATCTGGAGATCTTCTGGTTACGTCCGGCGAGTCAGGAAACCCAGGACAATATGGAAAAAGCGGTGATCCGCCGCTTGAAAGAGAGTGACTCGCAGTTGTACTCCGCTGGCTTGAATGTGCGTCACAACATTGCCAGTCGAGAGGGTGAATTGATCGAGTTGGATCAGGACAGCATCGAATTGCAGTGTAAATCCCTGCTCGTAGATACGCCGAAAATTGGCGGCATCGTCGGGATTGGGGTGCAAGCCGAAATCATCCGGGATCAGACCAAGTTGCTGGTACTGGAAAGTGTGCTATCGACCCTGTTGAACGTTGTGGGCTCGGTACGGGCGATCTACAAATACACCAACGATCTGGAGTATTACGCAACACGGGATCCGCTGACCAACCTATACAATCAGCGGATGTTCTGGGAACTGCTGGAATATGAGCTGGATCGTTGTGCTCGTCACGATTACAAAGTGGCTGTGCTGATGATTGATCTGGATAACTTCAAATCGATCAATGACGGTTATGGTCACAGCTGGGGCGATAAGCTGTTAGAAATGTTCGCTGAATGTTTGCAAAAGACCTTTCAGCAGGGTGCTGTCGTGGCCCGCTATGGCGGTGACGAGTTTGTCGTGATGTTGTCAGAAGCCTCGCTGGAAAGTGCCGAGGAGGCGGGGCGGATGTTGCTGGATCGTATCCGCTGCTTCTCGGTTGAGCACAGTTCCGGGGCGGAGCTGAAGATCACGGCATCAATTGGTATCGGTATTTATCCTGATCATGCCCAGAGTAAGAAAGATCTGTTCATGTTTGTGGATAACCTGATGTATCGGGCGAAGCAGGACGGTAAGGACCGTTTGTGCGTACCGGACGAGCATGACCTTGTGAATATCTTTAAAGATATGAGCGAGAAAACACTGCTGGTGAAGCATGCCATTGAGCATCGAAAACTGATCCCGGTCTTCCAGCCCATCCAACGCACTGATAATGGACAAGTCACTGCAGTGGAGGTACTGAGTCGTATCGAACTGCCGGATGATAGTTTGATGAAAGCGGCTGAGTTTATCGAGATCGCAGAGTCGATGGATAAAATTCACGCGCTGGATTATATCGTCATGGAGAAGGCGTTTTCGGCGGCGCGTGAGATCAATTACAGGGGGCTGTTGTTTATCAATATGTCACCTCGTGCAGTTGTGGTGAGTGACTTTATCCAGCAGGTTAAACGCTTAACCCGGCAGTACGAAATCAATACGGGTAACATCGTATTTGAGATCACTGAACGCGATACGGTGAAAAGTATCTCGATGCTGGAGCAGTTTGTGGTCAACCTTAAAGATGAAGGCTTTAAGCTGGCGATTGATGACTTCGGCTCAGGATTCTCCTCGTTCCACTACCTCAAGCACCTGCCCATTGATTACGTCAAGATTGAAGGTGAATTTATCGCCAATATGGCCAGCGATAAGCGCGATATGGCGTTTGTGAACAGCATCGCCAAGTTATCCAGGGAACTGAATCTGGAAACAATCGCTGAATTTGTGGAGAGCGAAGAGGTACTGGAGTTGGTTGAAGCCGCCAACATTACCTATGCACAGGGTTATCATATTGGCCGCCCGACGCCGGATCTCGCCAGCATTGTCGTTCAGACATACGAGCCCGCAGAAGTTTAACCCCGGTGGCAGCGTCGGTTATGGATGACCCTAGCTGCCACCACCCCTTCCCTGCATGCGGATCATATTTTGGTCATAGCGGTACTCAATAGATCAGATAAAGATTCTCTATTTAGACTCCTTTGATATGCCTATCTATCATTAAGTTGAGCTGTCTTGATTCACTGATAGAGGAGAGTGACTATGTCTCTCAAAGGTAGCAGGACGGAGCAAAATCTGAAGGATGCATTCGCGGGCGAATCTCAGGCCAATCGTCGTTATCTCTACTTTGCCGCTAAGGCCGATGTCGAGGGCTATAACGATGTATCAGCTGTTTTCCGCTCCACCGCCGAAGGTGAGACCGGTCATGCGCATGGCCATCTCGACTATCTTGAAGAGGTGGGGGATCCCGCAACGGGTCTGCCAATCGGCGAGACCGCCAACAATCTGAAAGCGGCGATTGCCGGTGAAACCCACGAGTATACGGATATGTATCCGGGAATGGCGAAAGCGGCCCGGGAAGAGGGTTTCGACGAAATTGCCGACTGGTTTGAAACACTGGCGAAAGCAGAGCGCAGCCACGCCAATCGTTTCCAGAAAGCATTGGATGCACTGGACTAACTCTGACCTGGAAATCAGGGCAAGACCATTGCGCTGATTTCCGGCAGCGAGAACAACGGTATGAGCAAATCGCCTGACCGTGAGGGCAGTTTGGACGCACCTACACGCCATCCGCTGGACTGGAAGAATGAATCTTTTTATGACACCGATGATCTTAATCATGAGCTGGCGCGGGTGTTTGATATCTGCCATGGCTGCCGGCGTTGTGTGAACCTCTGTGATGCCTTCCCGACGCTATTTGATCTGGTTGATGAGTCCGACACCATGGAGGTGGATGGTGTTGATCCCATGGACTTCATGAAGGTCGCTGATCAATGTTATCTCTGCGACATGTGTTACATGACCAAATGTCCCTACGTACCGCCGCATGAATGGAACGTCGATTTCCCCCACCTGATGCTGCGGGCAAAAGCAGTGAAGTACAAAGATCAGGGGGCGAGCTTTCGCGACCGGGTGCTAACCAACACCGATCAAGTGGGGCGTTGGGTAACGATCCCGCTGATTGACGTCACCATCAATGCGCTGAACGAACAGCGCTGGGCCAGAAACTTGATGGAACAGAGCATAGGGATTCACCATCAGGCGGTGTTACCTAAGTTTGATTCAAAAACCCTGCGTAGACGGGTGACCTCTCAACTGACTGAGTTACGTAAAGTTACCGTCACGGCTACGGACAAGACCCGTGGAAAGATCGCCCTGTTCGCGACCTGTTACGGCAATAACAACAGCCCCGAATTGGGTGAGCATCTGGTGGATGTTTTCCACCACAACGGGATTCAAGTGAAACTGGTCGGGAAGGAGCGTTGCTGCGGTATGCCCAAGATGGAGTTGGGCGATTTGGCATCGGTAGAACGTGCCAAAGAAGACAACATCCCTGTGTTGGCTGATCTGGTGGATCAGGGATACGATCTGACCGCGCTGGTGCCGTCGTGTGTCCTGATGTTTAAGCAGGAGCTGCCCCTGATGTTTCCCGATGACCCGGAGGTAAAAAAAGTGCAGCAGGCGTTTTTTGATCCCTTTGAATATCTCTGGTTACGCAACAAAGCGGGGCTGTTACGCAAAGATTTCTCAAATCCACTGGGTGATATTAGCTATCAGGTGGCCTGTCATCTGCGGGTGCAGAACATCGGCTATAAAGCCCGTGATGTATTGCAGTTGATACCCGACACCCGGGTCAATGTGCTGGAGCGTTGTTCCGGTCATGATGGTACCTATGCAGTCAAAGTGGAAACCCACGATAACGCCGTGAAGATCGGACGGCCGGTTGCCCGTAAGGTGAAAGCGGCTGAAGGGGCAACCCTGAGCAGTGACTGCCCGATGGCAGGCAGTCATATTGCGCGTTTGAGTGAGACGGTAGAAGGTTCGCAGCATCCTATCAGTTTGCTGCACAAAGCTTATGGGCTCTGAGGAGTGTTGAGCATGAACAAACTTACACGTGATGATCTGCTGTCATTGGAGGCGTATGCCGCCTGCCGTGATCAGTTCCGACGTGATGTTATGACCCACAAAGCCCGTCGTCAGATTCAGCTGGGCGAACACATTCGTTTATTATTCGAGGATCGTCTGACCATGCAGTATCAGATTCAGGAGATGCTACGTGTTGAACGGATTTTTGAAGCGGATGCGATTCAGGAAGAGCTGGATACCTACAATCCTCTGATACCTGACGGCAGTAACTGGAAAGCCACCATGCTGATCGAATACAGCGATGTGGATGAGCGCCGTAACGCATTGGCTGAACTGATCGGTGTGGAGCGTAAACTGTGGATACGCGTCAACGGTTATGAACCTGTCTACGCGATCGCCGATGAAGATCTGGAACGGGAAAATGAAGAGAAGACATCCAGCGTGCATTTTTTACGTTTCGAGTTGCCGCCGAAGGTGCTGAAATCTGTTAAGAATGCAAAAACGGGTGTGCGTATGGGGGTTGACCATCCCGGATACTATGTCGATATGGATATGCCGGATCAGAGTCGAATTGCCTTGTTAAAGGATCTCAATGGGTAGGTTGTGACGAGCACTATGATGCTCAACACAACCTGTCAGGAGGGTACCTGATCTATCGCGAGATCATTGATCGTTACTTCCGCCACTCCAGTGACAATGAGACGGAATCGGCAAAGCGCAATGCGTGTGGCTTATCGATCGTGACCCGCGCGTATTCGGTCCAGTCGTGTTCACTGCAGATGTCGAGTACATCGGACACCAGTTTTTCCAGCAGTTTAAAATGCCCGGCTTCCACGTGGGATATGACCTTTTTGGTGATGACTTTGTAGTTGAGCGCGGCTTCTACATCGTCATTGGTCATCGCTTTCTCCGCGGGGTAGTGAATTTCGATATTGATCACAACGTCCTGTTGCTTGGTCATCTCTTCAGGATTAAATCCGATAAACGTGCGTAACCGCAGATTGGTGATGTTGATGACCGCATTGCTGATCGACATACAAGCTCCTTAGTGTGATCAGAAAGTTTATCCAGAGGGTAACAGATCTTCAGTCTAAGATGTCCCGGTGATCTGTAGGGTTGCCTGCCTACTCTCATCCGGTGCCAATACCCAGCTGTTGCCAAATGCCGCGCCTCTTTCTAAGCAGATAAATTGCTGATGGATCCCTTCTCCAACATCGCTCATGGCCGCTGCATTTTCAGCGCCGGGATTCCACACAATAGCCGTCTCGCAGTTGTGCCCGCTGATGGTGATGGCGGGCTGTCCCAGGATCTGCTGGGAGACGGGTACGGATTCATACACACGATCGACTTCGCCGTTAAAGCGGATATTGCCGTCCTGAAGCGTGGGTTTAAGTCCCCGCAGGTTATCCAGATAGTTCAGACCCGAGAGCCCTGCAACGGCGGTTGATGCCAGGTCGCCAACCGGATGGTAACTGTGCAGGGCCCAGCTGAATTCTGCATCCGAATCTGAGTGATTGTGGAGCGTGAGTGTAATCTCGATCTCATTCGACAGTGTTATCTGCAGTTGGGCGGTAAAGGGATACGGAAACAGCGCCCGATCCTCAGTACCGGATTCGAACGTAAAGACCAGTTTGGTGGTGTTCGGATCTGGTTCGTGAATCTCGCTTAGCTGCCAGTCCTGATTGCGTACAAAACCGTGCTTCGGTTTGGAAGGATCTTTTTGATTCACGCCGAACCAGGGCAGGCACACAGGAATCCCGCCGCGGATCGCCGTGCCTTCGGCGAAGATGGCGTTAGGGCTGAGCCAGAGCAGTTCTGTAGTCGATTGGGGCTTGAACTGGAGTACGTGTGCCCCCTGAACTGCAATAACCGCCTCGCAACTCTGGTTGCTGACGTGCAGCAGAGGCAGGGCGGGTGGGGGTTTTTGGTAACGCTGAATACTATCGGTTAGCGTAACGGTCTGGCTGTGATCGATGATCTGCTGCAAAGCGCAATCCCTGTGATTTTACCTGTGGGTAACAGGGATGGTATGTGATCTGTCGTCTAATGTGCAGTCTCCATCCTGCTATTTTTTTGCTGCGCTTACGCCATCTTTCAGGGTGTTAAACAGATCAATCGGCAGAGGGAAAACGATAGTGTTACTGTGTTCGCCCGCTATCTCGGTGAGGGTGTGAAGATACCTTAGTTGCAGTGCTTTGGGTTGTTCCGACAAAATGGCGGCCGCTTCGCGCAGTTTCTCTGAGGCTTCCAGTTCACCCATAGCGTGGATCACTTTTGCCCGCCGTTCACGTTCTGATTCCGCTTGTTTTGCGATTGCTCGGATCATCGATTCATTCAGATCAACATGCTTGATCTCCACATTACTGACCTTGATGCCCCAGTCATCGGTCTGCTGATCCAGGATGGTCTGAATATCCCGGTTGAGGGTGTCGCGGGAGGCTAGCATTTCATCCAGTTCGTGTTGGCCGAGGAC